>NZ_JBFRNC010000019.1:0-105804 GCF_041470825.1 Vibrio sp. 10N.261.55.A10
ACTTTACGGGGTCACTTCACACTGGCAGGCTTTAAAATTTTCAAATCACTATCAATTACTTAGTTAGGTCATCGAAGAAGTTTTTAACGCCGCTGAAGAAACCTTCAGACTTTGGCTTATGCTTGCTTGCCGCTTCACCACCACAGGTTTCTTCGAATTCACGCAGTAATTCTTTCTGGCGAGCGCTTAGCTTAACTGGAGTCTCAACCACTAGCTTAACGATTAGATCACCCACACCGCCACCACGAACGCCTTTCACGCCCTTGCCACGCATACGGAACATACGGCCCGTTTGTGTCTCTTCTGGTACCTTAAGGTTTACACGACCATCCAGTGTTGGAACTTCAACTTCACCGCCTAGAGCAGCCATAGAGAAGCTTACTGGTACTTCGCAGTAAAGGTTGTTGCCGTCACGTTCGAAGATGTTGTGCTCTTTTACGTGTACTTGTACGTACAGATCGCCAGCTGGAGCGCCTTGCTCTCCCGCTTCGCCTTCGCCTGATAGACGAATACGATCGCCAGTATCAACACCAGCAGGGATCTTAACGTTAAGTGTTTTCGTCTTCTGTTTGCGACCTTGACCATGACATGAGTTACATGGGTCTTTGATGATCTTGCCTTTACCGTTACAAGTAGGACAAGTCTGTTGAACCGCAAAGAAACCTTGGCGCATTTGTACTTGGCCGTGGCCATGACAAGTGCCACACGTTTGTGCAGAAGAACCCGCTTTCGCGCCGCTGCCGTCACAAGTATCACACTCTACAAGTGTTGGTACTTCGATTTCTTTAGAAACACCACGAACCGCTTCTTCTAGAGAAAGTTCCATGTTGTAACGTAGATCTGAACCACGTTGTGCACGCTGTTGACCGCCACCACGACGACCGCCGCCGAAGATGTCGCCAAATACGTCACCGAAGATATCGCCGAAGTCACCTTGGCCACCGCCGCCGAAACCACCGCCGCCGCCCATGCCACCTTGTTCAAAGGCTGCATGACCGTATTGGTCGTAAGCTGCTTTCTTTTGAGAATCGGTTAGGATCTCGTACGCTACTTTTACTTCTTTAAACTTATCTGCTGCGGTCTCATCACCCTGGTTACGGTCCGGGTGGAATTTCATCGCTAAGCGTTTGTACGCTTTTTTAATATCGCGCTCTGATGCATCGCGGCTTACGCCTAATACTTCGTAAAAATCACGTTTTGACATGTTCTAGGTCACCAAAATAATTGCTACTACCGAATGATCACTTCAGTAGTCTGTGTATCAATCTAGATAAAAGTTCTGCCGGCTGAAATGCCGAATAAAGCTATTATCTAGATCGACAAGTCTAAATACAAATTTACGGGCGTGAGAGTTACCTCTGACGCCCGCAATAATAAGTCTTTGAGACAAATTTCTAAGCAGATAGCTTGAGTCCTAAGTGGAAGCGCGGAGCCTACGTTAGTAGGTGGACACTTCCGATAACGAAATCAGGCTACTCTGCGACGAAATTATTTTTTGTCTTCTTTAACTTCTTCAAACTCAGCGTCTACAACATCGTCGTCTTGCTTAGGTTGTTCACCAGCGTCAGCACCAGCTTGTTCAGCTTGAGCTTTCTGTTGAGCAATTTCCATTAGCTTTTGAGCTGCTTGCATAAGTTCTTGAACTTTAGCGTCGATAGCTTCTTTATCGTTACCAGACTTAACTTCTTCTAGTGCAGTGATAGCCGCTTCGATTTTAGCTTTCTCGTCTGCAGGTAGAGCTTCACCAGCTTCTTCTACTTGCTTCTTAGTGCCGTGAATCATTTGGTCAGCTTGGTTACGTGCAGTTACTAGCTCTTCGAACTTTTTGTCCGCTTCTTTGTTAGCTTCTGCTTCTTGTACCATTGCTTCGATCTCTTCCTCAGACAGGCCGCCTGATGCTTGGATAGTGATCTTCTGCTCTTTACCTGTTGCTTTATCTTTAGCAGATACGTTCAGGATACCATCAGCATCTAGGTCGAATGTTACTTCGATTTGTGGCATGCCACGTGGTGCTGGTTGGATACCTTCTAGGTTAAACTGACCAAGAGACTTGTTGTAAGTCGCTTGCTTACGCTCACCTTGAAGAACGTGGATAGTTACTGCGTTTTGGTTGTCTTCAGCTGTAGAGAACACTTGATCCGCTTTAGTAGGGATAGTTGTGTTTTTCTCGATAAGCTTAGTCATCACGCCGCCCATCGTTTCGATACCGAAAGATAGAGGAGTAACGTCTAGTAGTAGAACGTCTTTAACGTCACCAGCTAGTACACCACCTTGAACAGCAGCACCCATTGCAACAGCTTCGTCAGGGTTCACGTCTTTACGTGGCTCTTTACCGAAGAATTCAGTTACTTTAGCTTGAACCATAGGCATACGAGTTTGACCACCAACTAGGATAACGTCAGTGATTTCGCCTACAGATAGGTCAGCATCTGCTAGAGCTACTTTTAGTGGCTCAAGAGAACGTTGAACTAGGTCTTCAACTAGAGACTCAAGCTTCGCACGAGTCACTTTGATGTTCATGTGCTTAGGACCAGTCGCATCAGCAGTAACGTAAGGTAGGTTTACGTCAGTTTGAGTAGTAGAAGAAAGCTCGATTTTCGCTTTTTCTGCTGCTTCTTTAACACGCTGCATTGCTAGTGGATCAGCTTTAAGGTCGATACCTTGCTCTTTCTTGAACTCATCTACTAGGTAGTTGATCATGCGGTTATCGAAATCTTCACCACCAAGGTGAGTGTCACCGTTAGTTGAAAGAACTTCGAAAGTTTTCTCGCCTTCTACTTCATCGATTTCGATGATAGAGATATCGAATGTACCACCACCAAGGTCGTATACAGCGATAGTGCGATCACCACCTTGCTTGTCTAGGCCGTAAGCTAGAGCAGCAGCTGTTGGTTCGTTGATGATACGTTTAACATCTAGACCAGCGATACGGCCAGCATCTTTCGTTGCTTGACGTTGAGCATCGTTGAAGTAAGCAGGAACAGTAACAACTGCGCCAGTTACTTCTTCGCCTAGGAAGTCTTCAGCTGTTTTCTTCATTTTCTTAAGAACTTCAGCAGATACTTGAGGAGCAGCCATTTTTTGGCCTTGCGCTTCAACCCATGCATCACCGTTGTCAGCCTTAACAATGTTGAAAGGCATGATTTCGATATCGCGTTGAACTTCTTCATCTTCAAAACGACGACCGATTAGACGCTTAATTGCGTATAGCGTGTTTTGAGGGTTAGTAACTGCTTGACGTTTCGCAGGTTGACCAACTAGCGTCTCGCCGTCAGTGTATGCGATTACCGATGCTGTTGTGCGTTCGCCTTCAGCATTTTCTAGTACGCGTGGTTTGTCGCCGTCTAAAACAGCAACACAAGAGTTAGTAGTACCTAAATCAATACCAATGATTCGACCCATCAGGCTATCTCCGAAATATAATCTATATTAGTTTTTTGCTATACCCACATATGTGGGGGGCGGTAATCAGGGATTCAACCCTAATACACAAAATTTAAGTGCAAATGTAATTTGCTTTCGTATGCACCATAGATAAGGGCTGCAAACTGGTTTTCAAGGGAATAAGTAAAAAAAATCTATTTTTTCCCGTATCTTTTTACATAAAGGTAAAAAGTGACCGATCCCTTGCCAATTAAGGCTCCAATGTTGAGAAACTCTCGCATTTGTCGCCACATTGAAACCTCAACCCTATTCCAGATGCCATAAAAAAAGACCTTCATATGGAAGGTCTTTTTTCAACTAACAGCGAGTCGAACCGTTATTGATTCTGCACTATTTTTGATTCGGCAATATTATTGATTAAGAACTAACTGGTAGAAGCTTGCTTGGGTGTAGTCACCCGCTTCCATACCACGCCACTCACAGGCAGAACTCGACTTCTTAGTATTACACTGGTTATACGCACCCGCTTTGAAGTACATCCAGTCTTGACCGTAACCAAGATCGATATCGTGTCCCTGATATTTGCCCTTTGCCAAATCAACATCATACGTCTTCACAATAGGATCGGCTGAGTTTGGATTCTTAGTAAAGGTTAAGTGCATGATGTTATCTTTGATATTCACATCGTATGAGAACACTTCACCTAGCTTGATGCCATCAGCAGGGTCCGAGCTGCCTTTTTTCAGATTGTATTGACCAAATACATCATGGCGAATGTCTTTACGAAGTTTCTTTCCGTTTTCATCCTTCGCGTTTTTCATCTCTGTCGGCGGGTTTAACTCATAGTTCCACGTTAACGAACCATGCTCATGTTCTGGCAACTTGCGGTAAACAATTTTCAGTGGCTCATTATCCGACCCATGGATTTGACCAATAACCACAGAGAATGCACCGGTTTTCTTATAATTACCGCTGGTGCTCACCTGATCAACAGAAAGTGTTGCCGTCATCTGGCCACCGATAGAGCCAAACTCTTCCGCGTTCTTATGGCTTGAAATCGCGAAGTTGTTGCTCGGCGCAGAGTAGCTATCCGCTAGCATCGCTCTTAGCTCACTACGCGTGTTTTTACTGTTTGGCGTCGTTGGAGCTGTATTCGGAGCCACAAACACCATCGCACCAGATTCAGCATCCGTGTAGAACCATTTAGGGTGAACGTAAGGCGTGTCTACATTCGACAGTTCCTTTTTACCAATCTCCAGCGTTTTACCTTTTCTAGACCCTTCAGTCGTCAGCTCCGGTAAGTTAATTTTCCATTTAGATAAATCGAAGTTTTGTGCTGGTGCTTTTGCAGGGTCAAGATTGAACTGTTGACCAATATCGTGATTAGAAGCAAGAGCGGGAGCGGCTAAAAGGCTGGCAGTCAGTAGGCTAAGGTAAGACAGCTTCATTATTGGGTTTCCTTTATGTCGTCATAATGTAGGTTGTCAGAACAATAAAATAATATTGTATTATTATATGTAATCTATATTAAAGATTGAAAACTGATGGCCAATTCGGCACGAGTAAAAAGAAAAAATGAGACTTAACACCAATCAAAGATATTTTTAGCCAAGTTATCAGATAGCCCAAAGCACTTATCATCAGAAACAAAAAAGCCCCGCTCTGGTTGAGCGGGGCTTCGCAGTTATTGAGTCTTAATTAAGAATTAAACTTCTGCTTTTTGCAGCTCAGCTTCTTCGTTAGCTTCAACGCCAATTTCGTTTTCAGATTTAGCAACGATAGTGTTCACCGCTGTGTCACCCACTACGTTTGAAGAAGTACAGAACATGTCACAGATACGGTCAACAGCAGCAACAATCGCTAGACCTTCTGGTGGTAAACCTAGTTGGTGCAATAGAACACCTACCATCACAACACCGCCACCAGGAACACCACCAGCACCGATAGACAGTAGCAGGATAGTTAGACCAAGAGTGAAGATATCAGCAGTGTTGATTGGCTGACCAAACGCGTTTGCTACGAACATAGTTGCTAGTGCGATGTAGATAGATACACCAGACATGTTCATTGTTGCACCTAGTGGTACACCGAAACCTGCTACTGACTTAGATACGTTTAGTTTGTCAGTAAGAGTACGCATTGTTACTGGGATTGTTGCATTCGAACTTGCTGTAGATAGTGAGAATAGAACTTGCTCACGAGTTGCACGTAGGAACTGCTTTGGAGAAATACCAGTGAATGAACCAACCATCATTGGATAGAAGAAGAAAATCCAGAACACAAGCATTGCAACCACAAGCGCCACATAGCCAGCAACTGACATTAGCGTGTCTGCATCCAGTGTTGCGCCCAGTTGAATCATCAGAGCAAATACACCGTAAGGCGCCAAGCTCATTACTAGGCCGATAAGCTTCATCATGATTTCGTTAGCCATCTTGAATGTCTTGATAGCTGGGCCACCACGAGAATCAAGCGCTTGAATAGCAAGACCTGTCAAAATTGCCATGAAGATGATTTGTAGCATGTCGCCGCTTGCGAACGCTTCTACAGGGTTGCTAGGAACGATGTTAACAACAAGAGAGAAGATGTCTGGTGTTTCAGTTGTTGTAAGCGCAATTGTCTCAGAAACCGTACCCGCAAGGTTCGCACCTGCACCTGGTTGGAAAATAAGACCAATCGTTAGCGCTGCTGAAATCGCGATGATGGTGTTAATAATGTAAAGACCAAAGGTTTTACCACCAAGACGACCAAATGAACGAATATCTTTTAGCTCAACAATACCGCAAACAATAGATACGTAAACAAGAGGAACTACAAGCAATTTGATAAGTGATACGAACATACCACCAGCACCTTCGGCAGCGCCAAGTAGATACGTATCAAAAATAGCAATACCGCTGAATAGGTACTGAATAGCAGTACCAATAAGTAGACCGGCGAACAAGCCTACAAAAATTTTACTTGAGAGCGATTTATCCATCGTTCTTCTCCAGTTTGTTGTGTTTGAAATTTGTACTTTTATAGTTATATATGCGACCAAAATCGCCATATGGCAGTGGATTTTACATACAAAGATAACAATTAAAAGTATTTATTTACAAAAACATCACAAATGTGACATCAAAACATTTACTCAATCACAACAAGTTTCATAACACAAAACTCTAACTCGCTGATCTGAATGAAATAAAAAGAACGACATTCTTAATGCGGTTTTGATGCTTATTTACGTGGACTCTCAAGTTATAGGCACAAAAAAAAGAGAGGCCTATACCTCTCTTTTTATTTTACGCAAACCAGTGATTTATTTTGTCGCTGCGACTAACTCAGTCAATGCACCAGTCAATCACTTGGCAACGTAATTCGTCATTACTTAGCAACCATAACCATCGCTGGGCGAACCACACGACCGTTTAGTTCGTAGCCTTTTTGCATCACAAACATAACCGTGTTCGATTCGTGATCTGGGCTTTCTTGAATAGACATCGCTTGGTGGAATTCAGGGTTGAACGCTTCACCTTCAGGGTTGATCTCTTTAAGACCAAACTTAGCAACTGTGTCTACGAACGTTTTGTGCGTTAGCTCAACACCTTCATACAGTGGCTTAACCACTTCGTTTTCAGCGTCTGCCGCTTGCATTGCACGCTCTAGGTTGTCGATTACAGGAAGCAGACCTTCAGCAAACTTGTTCAAAGCGAATTTACGCGCTTTATCAATTTCTTGTTCGCTACGGCGACGCATGTTTTCAACTTCAGCTTTCGCGCGAAGAACAGAATCTTGCTGCTCTTTCACTTTAGATTCGCTAGAAAGCAGTGCAGCTTCCAGTTGAGCGATTTTTGCTTCCTGCTCATCAGCAGCGTCTTCATTCAGTTCAGCTTCTTCAACTTTCTCAGCTTCAGCGATGATCTGATCTAGCTCTGCTTCGGTTACTTTGTTTTCTTCGTTGCTCATGATATCTCCAGAATTCGTTTTCAATGCAAGTGACAGGCGTGTTTGCGCCCCAAATTGATATAAAACACTCGCATAGACGTTCAACTTGCCTTTATTATGGGGATGAAGAATTTTGATTCAAGCCTAATTCGTTTGGAAACGTTATGAAAAAGCCATTTGAAGTCATCGCCATTATCGGTAAACCTCGAGATCAGCAAGCAATTCAGACTCATAGAGAGCTCTATCAGTGGTTAAGTGCTGAGGGTTATCAAGTGTTTGTTGATGACAGACTCGCCACTATTTTGGACGACATCCCAAAAGAACATTTTTCTAGCCTGATTGAATTAGGTAAACGCGCCGATCTCGCTATTGTGGTCGGTGGTGACGGAAATATGCTCGGTGCCGCTAGAATCTTGTCACGTTTCGACATTTCAGTGATTGGTGTTAACCGAGGCAATCTTGGTTTCCTAACCGATCTCAACCCTGAAAACTTCCAGAGTGCGCTTACTGATGTACTCAAAGGCGAGTTCATGGAAGAAGAGCGCTTCTTACTTGAAACGGAAATTCATCGTCACGGCCAGATAAAAAGCCACAATGCAGCCCTTAATGAGGCTGTACTGCACCCCGGCCAAGTTGCTCACATGATCGAGTTCGAAGTATATATCGATGACAGCTTCGCCTTCTCACAGCGCTCTGATGGCTTAATCGTCTCAACACCGACAGGTTCTACCGCCTACTCGCTTTCTGGCGGCGGCCCTATCCTGTCATCAAGCCTAAATGCTATCTCACTAGTGCCAATGTTCCCGCACACCCTTTCAAGCCGCCCACTTGTGGTGGATGGCAAGCGTCGTATCAAGCTGATCGTATCGCCTGATAACCGTGGAACTCAGGAAGTGAGCTGTGATGGTCAAATCTCGCTACCGGTTTCTCCTGGCGATGAGATCCACATTTACCAAAGCCCGAATGTACTTAAGTTGATCCATCCTAAAGACTACAACTACTACCATGTTCTACGTAACAAACTAGGTTGGTCGAGTAAGCTGTTCTAAAAGAATAAACGCTCCAGTGGTAACCGAAAATTTGAAAGGCTGACGACATTCGTCAGCCTTTTTATTGCCAGTAAAAGCCCGTCGGCTCTAGCTTCTCTGCAGTTCCTTATACCTCCACTCCCAAGAGGGAGGAACGACTGAGTTGGGAATCTATAGCGGTTTCAGTGATCTACGAACAACCTCAATTCTGATAACGGTCGCAAAAAATTTTCACCTGTCGACTTTACTGTATAAAGAAACAGTATATACTGAGCTTATATACAGTATTGTTCAGTTATACAGGTAAATAAAAATGCTGGCTCATTTAAGTGTTAATAATTTCGCTATTGTTAAGTCTTTACAGCTAGAACTATCTAAAGGCATGACAACAATCACCGGGGAAACTGGTGCGGGTAAATCTATCGCTATCGATGCTTTAGGCTTATGTCTTGGGGGAAGATCCGATGCAGGAATGGTTCGACAAGGTGAAGAAAAAACCGAAGTCAGTGCCGCTTTTTTACTTGAGAACAATCTGCATGCAACCCGCTGGTTAGAAGACAACGAATTGCTTGATGGCAGTGAGTGCATCCTGCGCAGAACCATCTCAAAAGAAGGTCGTTCTCGTGCATTCATCAACGGTAGCCCTGTCCCTCTTTCGCAATTGAAATCACTTGGACAACTGTTGATCAACATCCATGGTCAACACGCGCATCACCAGTTGATGAAAAGCGATTATCAAATGGCCATGCTTGATCAATACGCAGGCCACTTGAACCTATTGAAATCGACACGTAATGCTTACCAAGCATGGCGACAAGCGGATAACCACTTAAAAGAGTTACGTGAGAATAGCCAGCAAAACCAAGCTCAAAAACAACTTCTTGAATACCAAATCAAAGAGTTAAATGAGCTGTCTATTGGGGAGGAAGAATATGAAGACCTCGAACAAGAGCATAAGCGCCTCTCCAATAGCGGAGAACTGGCCACAACCTGTCAGCAAGCTATCGAGCTTATTTATGAAGGCGAAGAAGTTAATGCGCTTGGTATTCTGCAATCGGCCAATAACTCCTTAATTCAGTTAGCTGAGCTAGATGAAAGATTGGCCGAGTTACCGAACTTGCTTTCTGAAGCCATTATTCAGATCGAAGAGACCAACAACGAGTTAAGAACATACCTAGACAGCATTGATGTTGATCCCGGTCGTATGGCTTACGTTGAGGAGCGTTTCTCTAAAGTGATGTCGATGTCTCGTAAACACCACGTGTTACCTGAAGAGCTGTATAAGCACCATCAAGACTTACTACAACAAGTTGAAGCGCTTGATTGCTCTGATGAAAAATTGGAAGAACTGGCCAACGAGGTAGAAAACCAATACCAATCGTTCGTTGCTAAATCAGAGAAGCTTCATAAATCTCGAACTCGTTACGCAAAAGAGCTCAACAAGCTGATCACGCAAAGCATGCACGAACTGAGCATGGAAAAAGCGCAGTTTGCCATTGAAGTGAACAACACCAGCACACACCCTTCTCCATTGGGTATGGATAACGTGACCTTCATTGTTTCGACCAACCCAGGACAACCAATGCAGCCGATTGCGAAAGTGGCCTCTGGTGGTGAGTTATCACGAATCTCACTGGCGATTCAGGTGATCACAGCGCAAAAAGTGGATACACCAAGCCTGATTTTCGATGAAGTCGATGTGGGTATCAGTGGACCAACCGCTGCGGTTGTCGGAAAAATGCTACGTAAGCTGGGCGAATCGACACAAGTTATGTGCGTGACTCACTTACCTCAAGTTGCCGGTTGCGGTCACCAACAACTTTTTGTAGCGAAGAACACGAAATCAGGTAAAACCGAGACTCAAATGCACACGCTTGATGAGCAACAACGCGTTTCAGAGCTTGCTCGACTGCTTGGTGGCAGCCAGATTACCGAATCGACGCTTGCCAATGCAAAAGAGTTATTAATCGCAGCATAGGTTACATATTCAGCAACTTTCTGATAATTTACCGAAAATTCTTGGCAATTTTGCAACTTAATTCAAAATTGCCAGTCATAACAAGCTCAAAGCGCAAGGAGCTTTTTACTTCTTGCTGGAGCTTGTTTATTATCAGGCAGTATTTTAGCGAAGAAAGATCTCAAACTATGCGAATTAAAAAGTGGTTAGTTGCAGTTCCACTTGCACTAACAATGTTGACCGGTTGCTCTCTACTAGAGAAGTTGGTTTATCGAATTGACATCAATCAGGGTAACTATGTTGAACAAGAAGCTGTCGATCAGCTGAAATTTGGCATGACAAAAACACAAGTTCGTTACGTTATGGGCTCACCTATGCTTATCGAAAATGGCTACCCAGATACGTGGTACTACATTTACCACCACACAAAAGGCCATGAAGACTCGATTCAAAAAAATCTTGTTGTTAACTTTGATGCAACGGGCACCTTAGTGACGATCAATGGTGATTTTGAAGCCAGTGATGAATTCTTCGAAAGCCTTCGCTAGCTTTCAACTAACAAAGCTTTCCAGTCAAAAGCAAGAATCGCAAAAGCCTGCTCATATTAGCAGGCTTTTTAATATCTGCTAACAAATGAGACTGTAGACTGTATTGTCTAACAAACAGATGAAAAAAAAGCTCGCTAATGCGAGCTTCTTTATCATTCAAATTTGTTTGGTATTACGATTTAGCCGCTGCTGCTTTCGCTTGCTCAGCACGCTTACGGCGAATCTCTTTTGGATCGGCTAACAGTGCACGGTAGATTTCGATACGGTCTTTATCACGAACCGTCGCATCTAGCTTAACGTTACGGCTGAACACGCCAACCTTATTTTTCGCTAAGTCGATTTCTGGATACAGTTCCAAAACACCAGACTGCGCAATAATCTCTTCCACAGTCGCGTTTTTGTTCACCACCAAGGTAAACACACGCTGTTCGTGCGGAAGCGCAAACACAACCTCTACGTGGATCATATCTGATTCAATAGTCATGGCTTAGTAAACCTGTTTCGCTCGTTGAGTAAATGCACTGACCATATTGCTTGTCAGTTCATTGAAAATCTTGCCAAATGCCATTTCAATCATTCGACTAGAAAATTCAAACTCTAGTTTAAGTTCAACCTTACATGCTTGGTCGTCTAGAGGAGTGAAATACCAGCCCCCCTCCAGCTTCTTAAACGGGCCATCTACCAGCTCCATCAAGATCTCAGCACCATCCGCTAAGCGGTTCGATGTGGTAAATGTTTTGCTGATACCAGCTTTAGAGACATCAACCGAAGCCACCATAGTTGAATCTGAAGATTCGATCACACGTGAACCAGAACACCCTGGCAAAAACTCGTGATAACGAGCAACATCATTGACCAAGTTGAACATCTGGTCGGCACTAAACGACACTAATGCTGAACGAGTAACCTTTGGCATATAGACTCCTGTTAAAGACAGCGTTACATTAACACAAACTGCAATTTTAATTGTATTGGGCCAGAGCGCAAATAAAAAGGATTCCCCAACTAGGGTGCAATCCGTATAATGAGGCCATTATGGCAAAGAATAAATCAAAATCAAAAGCCGGTAGTAATACCATTGCGCTTAATAAGAAAGCTCGCCACGAATATTTCATCGATGATGAGATAGAAGCGGGGCTTGAGCTACAAGGCTGGGAAGTAAAATCCCTACGTGAAGGCAAAACCAATATCGCAGAAAGCTACGTCTACATCCGAGATGGCGAAGCATTCATCAGTGGTATGACGATCACTCCGCTAACTCAAGCGAGTACTCATATCGTGGCGAACCCAACACGCATCCGTAAACTACTAATGTCGAGAAAAGAACTCGATAACCTTATCGGTCGTATTAACCGTGAAGGCATGACGCTTGTCGCAACCGCACTTTACTGGTCTCGCTCTTGGGCGAAGATTAAAGTTGGCGTAGCGAAAGGTAAAAAGCTGCACGATAAACGTACTGATATGAAAGAAAAAGATTGGGCGAGAGATAAAGCACGAATTATGAAGAGTAATTTGCGTTAATTTTAAGCACTTAAACGCACAGTGCTAGACAGGGTAAGCTTTTCTGGTACTATGCAAATAACACTTGGGGCTGATTTAGGATTCGACAGGAATTTTGAAGTCTGAGGTGCATGCCGTGGGGCGGTTGGCCACGTTAAAAGCCGCAAAAAAATAGTCGCAAACGACGAAAACTACGCACTAGCAGCTTAATAACCTGCTCAGAGCTCTCTTACCCTAGCTTCCGCTCGTAAGACGGGGACCAATAAGAGATCAAACCCAAACTAGCTAGCGTGGCTTCTCCCACCTGAGAGGAAAAGCGCGAATTATAATTCAGGTTAGCCTTTAACTAGCGTGTCGGTTCGCAGGTTGCTGGTGAAATTAAAGATCGACTAAGCATGTAGTACCAATGATGAATGATTTTTGGACGCGGGTTCAACTCCCGCCAGCTCCACCAAACGTTTGGAAACAGCGTTATTTCAATAGGTTAGCGCCTTTTGGGATAGCGCTGTTTTTGTATGGGTGCCACAGTAAAGTGCCACACTTCATAAAGCCTATTCTCTTCCTTCCCCCTATTCAACACCTTGCATTATCATAATAACCTAACTATCTGAGTGTAAGGCGATTATCAATGGAAAGAGGTATTGTTCTATCTCCTCAATTTGAGTATCCAGAAACAGGTGGGGCTTTATTTCGTTCTGCTACTGATGATTTTGAGTTACGTAAGTACCTACTTTATTGGGATAAGATTGAAGTTCCTAAATGCTCCTCGATAGAGTTTGATTGCTGGCAGTTCCAAGAACTAGAAAAAGCTGGTGCGTTACAACGAACTCGACATGGAGAAAAACCTCGCTCGCTTGGAATGCGCATGGAACAAAGCAGTGTGATTAATGTATCTAACTTTATGACTGCTGAGATTGTTGATTGCACTGATGTAACCCTAAGCAAAAAGGCTGGAGATGAAATCCTTGCTTCACATGAAGCAATTTTTAAACAGCTCAATGAAGCACATCCAGGCTTATGGTCTAAGGCTCAAATCTCGGATAGCATTCTCACCACAACTCCTGTAGATAAAGAGAGTATTGAACTGGAGCTTCACGGTTTACTACCCGTCCCTACTGTTAGCACACACTTCGATTCTATACTTGAATTTAAGTACAAGCATCATGATGAACTGCTCGCGTTCCGTAGTTACCTAGATGAACTCTACCAGTCAGTGCTAACTGCTGGTGACATACCTAGAGCAAAAAATACCGCAATGATTAAGCTGGAAGCTTCCATTAGAGATGTCAATCGCACCTTAGAACAGTCAAAAATAGACATTAGTGTCGATAGCCTTCGCTCTGTGATTTCAGATACAACTGGTATCCTAGGCTTAACTCTTGCTGCACTAGGTACAGCATCGCAATTTGGTTTTGACCCGTTAAAAGCTGGCTTAGCTGGTGCAGCAATAGGAATTGCACCAAAACTAATACGCCAATCATCCGACTCCACTCCAGCGGAACTCATGTACCTCAAGAGCGTGAGAAGAGAGTTTAAACCAGCTTAATACTCTCTAGCGTCAAGGAGCCGATACAGTGTCGCACGACCTATTCCTAACTCCTTGGCTGCTTTAGCTTTTGGTACACCGTTATCTAATAGCTTCTGGACATCATCCCTAGTGACTTGCGCTTTCGGTCTACCGATGTGTTTACCTGCTGCCTTGGCTGCTGCTATGCCTTCCGCTTGACGCTCTTTGATTAGCTCACGTTCCATTTGAGCAACGGCAGCCAGTATTCCCAGTACGCCTTTCTGTGCTGCACTCATAGCACCATCGAATCTCATACCCTCTTTATGGAATTGAACCGAGACACCTTTCTTATTCATCTGCTCCACCAGCCCAACAGCATCACCTGCACCGCTACGACAGATACGGTCTAGACTGTGAACATGTAGTACATCTCCATCCCTGACATAATCCAAGCATGCCTGTAACTGCGGTCTGTCTACTGTCTTAGCTGATACCTTTTCCTCGAACACCTTATCCAGTTTCACATCTGCTAACTGTCTGCTGGTGGACTGCTCTGCTGTACTAACTCGAATGTAACCTACGTTCGCCATGCTTACTCCTAGTGTCTCAAAACCTCTTAACACTTACAGGATTACATGTATCAAAACTCTAAGTCAATGCTTTTGAGACAACCTTAGATACAGTCTCATAAGGTATAGTTTTTTATATATCCAGAGTCGCTCTATGAAACTTACCGCACTGCTTAAAAAGCACCTGAGCTAGGACTTTTTACCTCTAAATAAAACCAGGCAATAACAAGTTAAAAATAAAAACCATCATGCCACGCAAAAACAAGAACATAACACCACCAAACAAGCCAAAAACCAACTTAAAATTGACATTATATGCTTAATTAGTGATATTTTATGCCAATCTTAATTATAGCTAAAAACTGACAATGAGCACGACAACCACAACATCGGATACCATCCAAAATAAGACATGGAAAATGCCAGATACTCTGGTGCTAATTTTCTTTATCGCGTTGCTTGCGACTGCAATGACATATGTCATACCTGCAGGCATGTTTGAAACACAAGACATCAGCTATGTTTCTGATGGTGCAGAGAAAACTCGTACCGTTCTAGATCCAGCTTCATTTGCCTATCACACCGACCCCCAAGGCAACCCGATTTACAATACTGTCGGACTATTCGCCAGCGGTGGTGATATCGGCTTAATGAACTTCGTATTTGAAGGTTTAGTGTCTGGATCTAAGTGGGGTTCAGCAATCGGCGTTATCATGTTTATGCTTGTGATTGGCGGTGCTTTCGGCATTGTGATGCGCACAGGTACTATTGATAACGGTATCTTGCGTCTCATAGACAAAACCAAGGGCAGTCAATCGCTTTTCATTCCAGTATTATTTGCACTGTTCTCGCTCGGTGGGGCTGTATTTGGTATGGGTGAAGAAGCCGTCGCCTTTGCCATTATTATCGCGCCGCTAATGGTACGTATTGGCTATGATGGTATTACTACGGTAATGGTGACGTACGTAGCGACTCAGATTGGTTTTGCTGCTTCTTGGATGAACCCATTTTCTGTTGCTGTTGCCCAAGGCATTGCTGGTGTACCTGTCTTATCTGGGGCATCGGTGCGTATCGCTCTATGGGTTTTCTTCACCGCGCTCGGCATCGCTTTTACGATGTGGTATGCGAATTCGGTAAAGAAAGACCCTTCGAAATCTTACAGTAAAGCTGGTGATGTTTACTTCAAGAAGCAACAAGGAGACTTGACTCAATCACGTTGGAATATCGGCGATACGTTGGTGATTCTCACCGTGATAGCGAGCATGACCTGGGTTATTTGGGGTGTAGTGGTTCACGCATGGTACATTCCTGAAATTGCCTCTCAGTTTTTCACTATGGGATTTGTTGCTGGCTTAATCGGTGTTATTTTCCGATTAAATGATATGACCATCAACGACATGGCCGATTCATTTAAGGAAGGCGCAAGTGTGATGCTAGCGCCCGCTATTCTTGTGGGTAGTGCTAAAGGTATCTTGCTGATTTTAGGCGGCGGCAGCGATGCAACCGAGCCAAGCGTACTGAATTCAATCTTAAGCAGTGCGGGCGGTGTGATTAGTGCATTGCCAGAAGCGATGGCTGCTTGGCTGATGTTCGCCTTCCAAGCTATTTTCAACTTCTTTGTAACGTCAGGATCAGGGCAGGCAGCTCTAACGATGCCATTAATGGCGCCACTCGCCGATTTAGCAGGTGTGACTCGTCAAGTCGCGGTTTTAGCATTCCAGCTAGGTGATGGCTTTACCAATATCATCGTCCCAACATCAGCTTCTTTGATGGCAACACTAGGTGTATGCCGCATTGACTGGGGTGATTGGGCAAAATTCTGCTGGCGCTTTATCGTGCTGCTATTCTGCTTGTCGAGCGTTATTATTGTTGCGGCTCACCTGCTGGGTTTTGCATAACAGCGCCTTTCAATATTTACGTGTATCTCAATGGGCAGTTTACTGCCCATTTTTAATCACAGCTTTCAATAACAATCATCCAACACAGACTCAGAATAGATTGTGGACCAGAGACAAAGGAAACTAGTGTGAGAAAAACTACTTATACCAATGATGTTCTAAATGGACACCCTGTAATATCTCAACTCAATGTTGATGACTTACCGATGGGATGCCATCGTTTCTGGTTTGAGGCACAAACTAACGGTGTTGGTCAAAATCATCATTTACCTGTGGTCGTCTATCGCGGTGAGCAAAGTCAAAATGCTCGCAAAATAATGGTAACGGCAGGCGTTCATGGTGATGAATTAAATGGAGTTATTACCGCACAGAAGGTCATTCAAAAGCTCGTAAACGAGGAGATACACGGCACAGTCATCATTATTCCGATGATTAATGTGTCAGGTATGTTGATGCACAGCCGAGATTTTATTTCATCGGATCCGGATGCATCCCCAGCAAACCTTAACCGTATATTCCCTGGAAACCCGAACGGTGATGCCTCACAACGTTTTACACATTCAATTTGGCAGAACCTACTCAGCCATAATGCGGATCTTGCTATCGATCTGCATACCCAAACTCGCGGAGCAGAGTATCCTTTGTATGTCTTTGCCGATTATCGAATCCCCGCAGCAATCAAAATGGCTCGATTGATCAATCCTGACTGTATTTTTGATGATCCAGGTGATGATGGCGTTTTAGAAACGCAGCTCAATAAAAGTGGTACGCCCGCTATCACCGTCGAGGTTGGTTCTGGAAAGGTTTTACAACCCGACCTCATTGAGCGTTCAGTGAATGGCGTGATGAATATCCTGCACTCGGAAAATATCATCTCTACAAAGATAGATCAGCCTCACTATGCCTGCTTTGAAGGCAAAGAAACGGTGACCATTAGAGCCAATGTCGGTGGTTTCGCTCTCCCTCAAGTTAAGGTCAGTGAATCAGTACAATCAAAACAATTGATTTCAATTCAATATGATAGTTTTGGTTCTGAGAAACAACGTTATTACGCCCCTGCTGATGGCTATGTACTCAGCGTCAATCAAGATCCGATGCGTGAACCGGGCGCTTTGTTAGTCAGACTATTGAAGTAACACGTCACTTCATCAAATGGCTCTTTACTGATGGCATTTGAGTCGTTAACCCATATTGTGAAAAGGGGATAACTCGGCAGAGCTATCCCCTTATTATTACTTATAAATATTAATCACTTACTGTGATCGGTATGACTATGATTAGTATTACTGCTGAGAAAGCCCAGTACCACTGCGCCAACCATGACTGCACAAACAATGGCAAATAGACGTGTCATTTGTGCCGAGAGGGACGCAGATCCTGGGTGGCTGATGATCTGATAAGCCAAGGTCGTAAAATTAGTAAACAAGAGCTGATAAATCGTCAGATTCGCCTGCCGCCTGATAGCAAAACACGCAAGTTGCAAACCACACACCAAACTCACGCCATAAATAACCAAGATTGGAGCGCCTGACACCATCATGATCATCACAGGTAACGTAAACAGAATGCCAACGCCAGTGGTGACAAGCTTGTTTCGGCTGAATGTACGGTGGTCGTGATTCGATGGGCTTTTCAACATACTGCCAAGCGTAATCGCAATCAACATCGTTTGTGACACCGAATTTCCTACCAAAATCGCCAGCACAACCACAACCGCGGTCGCTTTAAATGCAACCATGATATAGTCACCAGTAGTGGGCGCATCGGAAACGGCCGCAGTCGGAAGGACATTCACTTCATCCCCCGGGAACAACCAGAACCCCAAGTAAGTGACGATCAAAGCTATCACCAGCTTTTCAAAGAACAATAGGGGCAATCCCGCCATTGGGAGATGCATCTGCTTGTTGACCACCACCATCACGATGACCACGATAATGGTCAGTGTCGCGATGATATCTTTTGTATTCTGATGGCTACGCTGATAACTCCAGAACAGCAATAGCCAGCAATAGAGGACAAAACCGGTTGGCGAGTCGACCAATACACTACCAAAAAACACCACACCAAAGCTGATTAAGATTAATGCAACAATCACCTTTAATATTAAATTAATCGGTGGTTTGGATGGCATCAATGTCATGAACATCACAACAAATATGGGCGACAAAACAGCGAGCATCTGCCCACTTTGTTGATGGTAGAACAATAGCGAAAGCGGCAGTAACACCAATCGAATAATGGAGTTAGCTGAGCTATGAAACATAAGTCCACACGCTTAGAATTCTCATCCAAAGCTGAGCAAGCCACTCACCTGGGGTACTTTGCTCTGTCATGACAGCCACTGTGGCTTGTGAACCAAAACGAATGTTGCTTGGAACCTCACCATGATCAAACACAATATTGACTGGGTAGCGCTGCGCGGCAATAGAATTGGTGTCTGAATTTAAAAAGCCAGTCTCTTGGTCAGTGCTATTGCTGCCACCCGTTCCCCAACCAATGCTATCAACCGTGCCGTATAGCACTCGCCCCGGTAACGCATCCAATACGATCTCAACTCTTTGCCCGGCTTGTATATGCTCTAGCGAGTTTTCTCTGTATAACGCAGATATCCACACCTCTCGCGGATCAACAAAGGTCAAAACAGGTGAGCCTGCGGTTGCTCGCTGGCCTACCGTCAGTTGTAGGTTACTCACCACGCCATGAGAAGGAGCCATCACTTGGGTTTTCTGTAAGTTGAGCTGAGCCTGCTCAAGGGCTGCAATCGCCGCCAACACTTGTGGATTATCACTCCCTTCTGGCCCTAACGCTTGTTTTGCCTGAACCAAAGAGGCTTCTGCGGCTTTCAATGACGCTTCAGCACGATCACGATTCTCTATGGCGTTGTCTAATTCAGAGCGGCTAACCAGCCCTTTACTGGCGAGTTCACTCACTCGACTCGCTTGCTCTCGAGAATTATCCCGAGCCGCAACCGCCTCGGTCACTTTCGCTTGTGCAACGTTAACCGCCGCTGTGCTTGCGCCAATATTTTGGCCTACTTGAGCAAGATTCGCTTCAGCGGAACGCAAACTAATCTGATAGTTTCGAGCATCAATTTCAAACAACAATTGGTTCGTTTCAACGACCTGATTATTTTCAGTTTGCACAGACGTGATATTGCCAGAAACTTCAGGAGCAATACGCACAATATAAGAGTGAACACGGGCGATCCCCGTCATTGGTGTGACGCGGTCGGCCCACAAACTGTAAAGCCACACTACTAAAATAACCGAAATAATAATTAAACTAAGCTTACGCGAAGATTTTTCTGCTTTTGACATGCTCTCTCTCTCGATCCGACAGCACGATTTACTCGCCTGCCGAATACGATGTTTTAAAAATTAAAGTGAATTCCACTTCATTGTAGTCTAGTCGATCTGTCTCTTGAGTAAAAACAAACGATTACTTGAAATATTGTCACGGCAACAATTAACAATCAACAAAAAGCCACACATCCCATTAATGAAATGTGTGGCTGTTTAGATCTGTTCTGCTACGAACTTAGATAAGTTTAGGGGTTACTCCATATCACCTAACAAGTAATCTTCATCGCTGCTCACTACTGCGCCGTGCTTCAAGAAGTTCTTACCTAGGATCATGCTGTATTCGAAGCGAGAACGGTCTTGAAGGTTTACCCTCACCTCTTTCTCTAGGTCTCCGAGCTTAACCTTCATTTCTACCACAGGGCGAATGTTCACCTTCTCGCCTTTCTTGGCTTTAATGCGCATTACATCAATCACTGGCTTGGTAAAGTCTTGCTTATCGCCTTGGTTGTTTTGATAGGTAAAACTCACCATGTCTTGGCCATCTTTCTTAAATCGTTTGATGTTGACTGCGTTCATTGAGCTTACATCCGCACCAGTGTCGAGCTTGGCCGGGAACTTCATGCCGTTCACTTCTACTACTTCAATATGCCCAACTTTAAACAGTGGTTCGGCTTTCAGAAGGTAATCAGAACGCGTATTAACGTAAACGCCCTCTTTTGCCATCTTCTTGCCTAAAATAAAGTACGCTTCTTTCTCATTTGTATTGAGCACGTCGATGGCGAACTCTTGCGTACGCACTTTTCCAGACACCGCAAACTCACCACTTACAACAGGGCGAGTATCATCCCCGACTTTAAGCTTCTTAATAATTGGCTTGGTCACCTTCTGCTTCTCACCATTTACATCCGTAAGATAAAATTCAACGGAAGCATCTTTGCCCTTGCCAACAATCTCAAAGCTGTCCACCTTCAACAAAGGCGTGTTTACAGTAAACGAAGCCACAGCCTTAAGTGGGAAGTCATCCAGTGTGATGTCCTCTTCCGGTGAGATGATCATAGGCTCACCAGACTCCGCCACATCACTAAAGCTCTCTGAGCCTTCTGATAAAATATTCTCAGCACTGGTGTCTATCATGAAGAGTTCGCTAGCGGTGCTGGTTCCAAATCTCAACTGCGATTCACTACTCGAGCGCTCACGTAGGTACACCAGAACGTCTTTAGTTGTGTTTTCATCGAGTTGAACAGGTACATAGACTAAAGGTCTCTTCTTACCGCTCACGCTTAACATACGAACCAACGGCAACGTCATCTCTTTTTGCTTACCGTCGTTGTCGAACATATCAAACGTCACTTCTTTGTTCTTTTTGTCTATGTCGATGTCTTTTGCATGCAAAATGCTGTAGCGGTTCTTTAAAGAGAAGGTCGCATTCATCGCCATTCCCGAGATAGATACCACCTCTTTACGGCCCACCACCGTTGCGTTCTCTTGCTCTTGTAAGTAGTCATAGCCCGCAAACACCAGTGCGTTATCTGCAAGGAAGGTTTTGCCGATCAATACTGGTGCAGAGAAGTGGCTTCTGTCAGTCAGGTTAACGTCTGTTTTTAATTCTTGATCCGCAATGGTCAGCGACATCTTAACCGTAGGACGAAGTAAAGGCGTGCTGCTGGTACGGCTTCGTATCATGCTGACACGCTCTAAAGGCGCTTTAATTAATACCATGTCACCCGTACGTGGGTTTTGAACCTTGAAAGAGACCACAGCCTCATATTTCGCAAAGGTGCTGCCATCCCAATCATCGTAATCAACATCGGAATTGTTCAACAGGTCTTCGGTTATTGCCGCCATCAACTCTTTGTCTTTGAGGTTTTTGTAGTCGGCATTCGTGCTCTTCACATGAATGTCTTCAGCATGCATAGAAGTGGTTTCTGCACCGGTATCAATTTTACCAATGAAAGGAACGTCTTGAAGCCCTTGAACGCTAGATAGGTACACGTTCTCAGTACGGCCTAATACCGCCTTACCATCGAGTTCGTAAGTCGGGTTTTGAGTGGTAGGTGAAGTGTCAGTAGCCAAAGTGTATTGTGAAAAAAGTAGAGTGCTTAAAAGAGTTAGAGCCAAAGGTATCTTTTTCATTAGTTGGTCCGTTGTGATCAGTTCACTAATAATACTGGCGTTTGCGCGAAGAGTTCCCCCACCAGTAATGGTTCTCACAAAACGTTAACGCTATGAGTTTTTCAATGACAAACCGATGACTTTGCGCTGCATTCGCTTATCGATTATTGACTAATGGATACCCAATAATCTTTTCAATACTCGGTGTTCTATTGGAGAAATGAATACAAAAAAGGCCGACGACAAGCGCTGACCTTAGCGATTCAAAACACACCTGAAGCGAGTTTAACTTGCTAAAACACAAACGGTTCTAGATAAACATAGCACTAAAAAGTCCCGACTGTTTTCTTTGCACAGATAGCTCGAGCTTTTTCTGCGTCCTCACCTTTATTTTTGAGATAGCACTGTCGATAAGATTTGACGTAGCGCTCAAATAACACCTCGGCTTCAGGTTGTGGTTTAGAGAGCAGTTGGTTAACGAACTTTCTTGATCCAACCTCAAAATGCTGAGTATCGATTGGGCTATTCCAATCCCCTCCCCAGATCATAAATCCGTGATGGGCAAACAGCTCCACCACATCTTCAGCCATGCCGCGGCGTTCTATTTCATCACGCGCACGAAAGCGAGTACGGTTCACATAACTTGTCGCAGATTGTGAAGGCTTTACCGTGATTCTTCCGTTGCTATCAAACTCTAAGAAAGGGTTTTGAACTGGGTTGATGTCGATTGCCACACCATAGGCATGTTTCGACCAACCTCCTCCGCCTGTAATAGGACGAGCGTTAAACGCGCTACTGTTGTTCGCGTCCATTGAGGCGTTATCGTCACCTCTGAATTCACGCATTAGGCGAGCGGAATGAAGAGGGAAATTGCGCTGTTTAAGCTCTGAAAAGATTTGTTCAACAGCAGGCGCAATAACATCAAGCACGATCATATTGCCCTGTTGCGTTTCCCCTTTGAAACTAATGAAATCGAAATCCACTTTGGATAGTCGCTCACAACCAACGGGCGCACCACTACTCAAGACATTGTTCTTTTTCATCATGTCGCATTGCCATTGAGATATAGGAGCGACTTGGGCATAACTCACTGCACTGAGCACAGTGGCCAGACAGCCGACAATAAAACGTTTCATATCAAAAACTCAAAATAGTAAGAGTGAAAAGTAGCAGAAGTTGGAAAATAGCATATTAAGCCAAGTTGAGCGCACGCTTTGTTAGCGTGTTTTGTTCCAGTAAACAATCTCTCTAACTCGTCCGTTCTGATCCTTGTCAGCTTCTCCACCAACATCAGAAAGTTCAGGTAAGGTCGATAATTGCGGAGCGTAATAGGCAACTAACATAAGTACGAACGCATCGTAAATATCGTCTATCGCGGCGTCTTTACGTTTGGTATTTGAAATGGCCAACGACAAGCGGTCACACCATTGAGGGGATAGCTGCTGAATAATAGAAAGCCGTTCCTCTTTGCCTTCTTGCGTTCGTTTTGAAAACGTCAGCGGTTCGTCTTTCAATGCTGCAAACACCACTTCAGGATGTGATTCCCTGATAGAAAGATTGGGATGAGTTTCAATGAGCTCATCAAGCTCGCGAATCTTGGGCACAATTCCCCAAGTCTGTTTAGAAAACTTCTTATCAAGCTGCTCCACATTGGCACTGCACGCCGCAATGTAATCGGTTTGGTAAACCGCCTCACGACACGGAACCGGAAACACCGAAGAACCACGTTTGCTGGTTAGAAAACGCCTTGCTGCTTTGTCACACAAGCGATCTGGAGTTTGTGCATCACTAAAACCAATAGGCATATCGATAAGCGCCGTTGAACCGATAAGATCACTCGCTAGCTCATCGAGGGTGTTTACCACTTTAAACGCAGGTATCTCATTGTCAGAGACAATCCAAGCGATCCACCCCGCCTTGCAGCCATCAATTCCGATGTGTTTCATTGTTTGTAGAGATGCCTTCAGTCCACCTTCGAATATTTCCACTCAACTCATTCCCGCAATTGCAAAAGCCTTTAGCTTAGAAAACAAAAACTGGAACCTCGTTACGCTGTTTAAGAAAGAGTTCCGCTTATCATTCTTCACTACCCTGAATTTTATATTGTGTAATGGCCGAACAAATACAAACGTCACAATAGATGGCAACGACTAAAGCACAGTTACCGATTACCCATTACCCATTACCCAACATCAATAACGCGTTTTAATCTCGCAAAAGTTTTCATGCTCTCATTTGCTTCAATAACTTCGTAATCTGGGTTATTTGCCTTCAGATAATAATTTCCTTGAGAATCTTTTTGAATCACCCGCAGTAGATATTGATTGTCACCGCTCTGATCTTGGATCTCTATAGCCATTGTATTGCCTGTTATAGAGCCGGCAGAAACCGGACTAACCAACTCTAAAAGTAATAACTGTCCATCCAAAATAGGCGATTTTCCACCATTCATTGAGTTACCAGATGCACGGGCTAAAAAGTGTTTTTGAGGGTCTACGTTATGTAGATCAACTTCCATCAACTCCAAATCATCATGGGTTCCCGTTTTAAAGTGGCCACAGGCAATCTTTAGATTAGGATAATAAGGCAGTTGAATAAGTTGCGCGGAAGATTGATCGCTTTCTAATACTGTCTCTGTATTTTTCCTTCTGTCTGCATATTTTGCTAACTGCAAATCCACTAACTCTTTAACTAAATCTCCTAATGCACTGATGTGATTCGGCTCAATTGGAAAGTTATTTTTAAAACGCCCATCTTCAACGACAAACCATGGAGTGGCATTTTTTCGGTTTCCCCCAATAAATGCATTGATAGGATTACTTTTCCAATACTGCAACCAAGTTGTCGACTCAACATCAAGCATCTGTTGTTTACTCGGTAAATCAGCGTCTCTAATCGAAGGGTAACGCGCCAAGACTTGACCACTTTTCGTTGCAAGATCTTGTAATGTTGGTGGAATTTGAAAACCGTCTAGTTCCAAAAATGCCTCTAACAGAATCGCTTTAAAGCTTTTCGTCATACTCATTTTTTGTATCGCATTCAGCAGGAACGTTTTATGTTCATGAGTCACAGCTTGAATGGCAGGTTCACTAATCTGCTCAGAGACTAATTCAAACCAACTTCCATGTTGCTTATTCACTTTGTTAAAATCGTAACCTGCACGATAAAACTCAACTGCTCTAGGTCTATGCCCTAAATGATTCATTAAATAAACAAACTCTTGGGACGAGGAGTGTCGCAACTGCTTCGATAGCTCTTGCCAGAATTCAGTCACTTCAGGGTCTATAGTGATATAACACCCCTCACCGAGTTCAGGAGATCGCGTTGATGTTGAGAGCTTGCTTAGCGATGAGGTCAAGTCCTGCAAGCCTAATACTTCTTGCTTATTCAAGAATGAACGATGGTTACCAATGAAATCAATGACCACTAAATGAGTCTTGTTAACGTGCCTCCTCAATCCTCTCCCAAGCTGCTGAATAAAGATAATGTTTGACTCGGTTGGCCGTATCATTAACACGGTATCAATTGACGGTAGATCCGTACCCTCATTAAAAAGATCAACCGTAAACAGAACTTGTACTTCACCTTGGTCAAGTAACCGCAACGCTTCATTGCGGCGTACAGAGGATTGACTGTGGACAGAGAGTGCTCTAAACCCTTCTTTCTCAAACGTTAAATTAAATTGCTCAGCCATATAATTAGCGTGAGTGATGGATACACAAAAAGCGAGAGTTCTAGATTGACGTCGCAGCTTCCAGTGTTCAAAAACGTGCTTCGCACGACGAGTCGTGGCAAATTGTGCATCGAGTGCAGAAGGCTCAAACTTACCGTTTCGCCAAGGAATCTCTTGATAATCAACAGAATCATCCCAAATTCCGTAATAGTGAAATGGCACCAAAATTTGGCTATCTATGCCATGAACGAGGTTTCTTTCGAAAACGAGATTATCATGGCAAAGAGATAATATATTGGCTTGGTCAGGCCGCTCTGGCGTTGCAGTCAACCCGAGCAAAAACTTAGGTTCGAAGTGATTCAGTATATTTAAGTAAGTGTTAGCGCTGGCATGATGAAATTCATCTACAACAATATAATCAAAGTAATTTGATGCAAACTTCTCTAAGTGATGCTCTCGGCCAAGGCTTTGTACTGACGCGAAAAGCATCTCTTTGTCCTGATCTTTGACTTTACCATGATAGTAGCCCGCAGACTTTTCTGGCCAAAGCTTAGAATAGGTATGAAAAGCTTGTCTCAGAATCTCTTCCCGATGTGCAACAAACAGAACTCTTTTGGCGTTCATCTGTTGAGCATCAAATGCTGATAACCACGTCTTGCCCATTCCGGTTCCCATAACCACAAGGCCGCGAACGTTCCCTTTGTTGCGACTAGCACTAAGTGCTAGTAATGCCTCAACCTGTGCCGAGTTAGGCGAATATGTTTCTTCATCAGTTAAAGAGCGATCTCCCACGGCTTTTAATTCTGGAGGTTGGCGGCGTTTAATATAGTCACTAATCCACTCATCTGAGATTCGAATAGCAGAAGGGTGGTGAAACAGCTTGTCAAATTGCTCTCTAATTTTGAAAAATTGTTGAGCGGGTTCTGAATCTAAAGGAGGTTGATAATCTAACCTTAAGCACCATTCATAGGCATTGGTTAATGCAGTTCTACTGATATTATTTGAGCCAACAAATGCAGTGCCATTATAGAAGCTCTGCTCCTCATCACTTCTCACAAAAATATAAGATTTGAGGTGAAAACTACGATTATTGGACTCAAAAATCTTAACCTCAACACCGTCATTATTTAGTGATGCGAGCGACCGTAAAGCGATTGGATGAGTAATATGAAGGTAATCGGAGGTTAGAATTCGTAGCTTAAGCGTGGTTCCTGCGCTGCGATGCCTTTCAATAGCTTCATAAATACTTGGAAGCAGTAAATCTAACCCTGATGGTTGTATAAAGGAAACCGCGATTTCAATCTCAGTGGCATAGTTGATGGCATGAACCAACTGGGGAAGCAACGGATCGTCATCCCCTACAGTTAAAAGATCCTGTTTTATGGTTAATGATTGCTTTGGCATAAAAATATTACCCTTTCTTAATCAGCAACGCATTTAGCCAACGTTCTTCGACCCTATCTGGCCGCTGATCACCGGTCTGCCAAACTTCCTTAACCTCCAACTGAGTTCCTTCTAAAACGGTCAGCAAGCTGCTTTCCGTCAAATTGGTAAACCGGCGCCCCCCTTTTACGACTTCCTTGTCTCCATACTTAAAAGAACAATAAAACACGGCTTTGGGTTTAAGGTAGGAGGATAAGTGCTCCAGAGTTTCAGGTAGCTCAGATAACGAAACATGCAGCAGAGAAGCACACGCCCAGATACCATCATATTGCGTAGTACTTTCAAAGCGAGTAAACGCACATTGCTGAATCGGAAGCGATGTATGTTGCCTCGCGAGCTCCACAAGTTGCTCGCTGAGATCAAAGGCTGTGACTGCAAACCCTGCTTTGTGAAAATACAAGGTGTCACGACCAGATCCGCAGCCCGCATCAAGAATGCTTGCGCCGTCATTGAGTAACGGTATAAACCTTTGATAAACAGGGGCCATGTCAACCTCAACCGTTCCTGAAAAAAATAGTTCAGCATTCTGATCGTAATAAGTCACGAGTCCACTCTCAGTGTGTCATTTAATTCACCCATTCTAACATATTGAAAAAGAGGAAGTGTTGTTGTGTATCAGCTCGATATTCATCCTTAACAACCTAAGCCCAAATAGCATATTGACCGTCTCTCTCATCACCCTATCAATAACCACTACAAACTAAACTCCGCAGAAAAATGAAACAAACAAGGTGCAAGGTGACAAGTGAACAGGGATAATTATTTTGATGCTAACCCAACCTCACCCCCTGCAGAATTAGACTAATGAACACATACTCCCACATAGATACCCCATTCAACCTGCGCCACAGTTGTTGGTTTTGTGGTGAACCTTCCAATGATGTTGTTGAATTCCCTAAGACAGCGCAGGCTATTGCCAAGATAGGCCATTCACCGATAGCACTGCCGGCTTGTAATGAGTGTGCGAGAATTAACTATTCAAAGAATCTGACCTCAATTTGGTCTGTGCGCGATCAGATAAAACACACTCTGATAGACAAGTACGCTAAGCACCTTGGCATCGGTGAGAACTGGACGGAGCAAGAGCTTATTGATTCTGATTTCTCGGGTTCGACGCTCGGTGGGTTTGGGCGCAGCGCTTGGAAGATGTATCAAATCGCCAAGCAACGCGTCGATTATAAAGGCTGGCCTTTGTCGGTTGATGACATCCCACTTGAGGTATACGACGAAACCAGTGGCTTTGAGTTTGACGGTACTCGTTATGCCTCAATCAATTCATGTATCGACTATTTCACCAAGGCAGCAGGCGTAGACAAAGAGCTGTTGTCGCAGCTTGTCGACATCGTTTCATCAGAAAGGTTTAGCTACGCACTGCGAATCACCAAGCTGAACAAGAATGTCTCTAATACCAAGCGCTCGGAGATCGTCGAAGAGGTACTACAACAAGAGTCTGAACAAGAAGAGATACTGCTTGAGCAAGCTAATTCAATGTTTAACCCAAACGTCGAAGAGGTGAATATTTCAGGCTCAATAGCGCCTGTATTTGCCATTCAGTGGGCGCTGGCTAACAAGGTTAAAGATTTAGCCCACCTTTGTGCTCTCGAAGATGAGTATTTTGACTATTTCGAGCACCTCGGCGGCCCTGCAGCTTTCATGTCCTATAACGGCCTACAACTCTATTTAGAGTCGCGTCAAGATCCTGAATGGGTAGAAGAGTTGGATCCAAATAAACAGTATTGGTGAACATGCCTCGCTACTGGTGAACACGTGTAAGCTCGATAATCGTGTCAAACACCCATTGTTAGTCCTTGTTTTATATAAAGATCTAAAAACAGAACCCTATAACAGTTAATTGTTGCAATTCGGTTAAATAGAGTGAAAACTTCAAGCATCTAAAACTATTTAATCACTGCCATCTGCGGTGAGTAAGGAGTGAATTGTGCTTGCTGTTCTTCGTATTATTTTGGCTACGGTGTTTATTATTTTCACCACTCTATGTGCTTTTGTTTACTGCTTGTTTAGCCCCAAGAACCCCAAGCATGTGTACGTTTTCTGTCGTTGGTTCAACCAACTCCAAAAGATCATCGGTGTAAAACTGGTGCAACGCGGCCTAGACAATGCCCCGACACCAGAAAACAGCGTCTACATCTCTAACCACCAAAGCATATTGGATTTTGTGACCGATCCAGGAATGCTAAGACCACGCACTGTTTCATTGGGCAAACGCGATTTGTTGTACGTGCCTTTCTTTGGCCTGCTGTATTGGATCACCGGTAACATCATGATTAACCGCGAAGACAAATCCAAAGCACGCGATACCATCAAGCAAGTGGCGGAAGCGATTCATCAGAGAGATCTGTCTGTTTGGGTTTACCCGGAAGGAACCCGTAGTAAAGGGCGTGGACTACTGCCATTCAAAACAGGCGCTTTCCGAATGGCAATTGAAGCTGGTGTGCCTATCACCCCGATGTGTACTAGCACCACGCACAATAAGATCGACTTTAATCGTGCCAATAATGGCATTGTGATCACCGAGATGTTGGAACCTATCGATGTATCCGGATACAAGCTTAGCGATGCGAGAGAGTTGGCCAATCGCTGTCACGCACTCATGGCAGAGAAAATAGCAGAGCTTGATGCCGAAGTGGCTCGTTTAGAGGCGCAGCAAAAAACAGAGTTGGATTCAGACCGTTCTTCTACGAACTAACTCGCAACGAAACCACTGAGTCATCGCTCAGTTACTTAAAAAGACACTCAACGATCGCAACTCTCATTGTTCTTGTTTTACTTGCTGGCGCTTATCCGCAAAATAAAAACCGGCGTTAACGGCTTTATAGAGCAATGGGAGCAAACGATGGAAGTGATTCACCATGGTGGCAAACATACTGTCACAGGATCTTGTCACGAGCTAAGAGATTCAGGCCAAGCGGTGCTCATCGATTGTGGCCTTTTTCAAGGTTTAGATCTTCAAGGTAAAAAGCTTCAAGGTGCGGACACTCGCCCTCTTGATATTGAATTTGAAACTTCCCGCCTCAACGCTCTGCTGCTGACCCATACCCACATTGATCATATTGGCCGATTACCTTGGTTACTCGCCAGTGGATTTAACCAGCCAATTTATTGCACGCAAGCCACCGCCGAACTCGCTCCTTTAATGATTGAGGATGGGTTAAAACTACAAGGACTCAGCAATAAACAATCAAAGCTGATACTCAAAAAGATTCATTCGTTGATAGATCCCAAGCCTTACGGCGAATGGTTTCCAATCACGTCTAAACAGCAAAACAACGGAAAGGATCATCATAGGCCAAATACTCTGCATGCTCGATTTCAACCTGCTGAGCACATCTTAGGTTCCGCCTATATCGAGATTAAGTTACCTAACCAAGAAGTAGTTGTGTTTTCTGGCGACTTGGGCCCGAGTAACACACCACTGCTGCCGGATCCCAAGTCACCACAGCAAGCCGATTATCTGTTTATCGAATCTACTTATGGCACCAGTACACATGATGATATTGCTACGCGATCTGAGCGTCTCAAGGCCATTATTGATCGTTCACTGCTCGATGGTGGCGTTATTCTAATCCCGGCTTTTAGTATCGGCAGAACTCAGGAATTGCTGTTTGATATCGAACACCTGATCTTTGAGCATCAACTCAGTAGCGATATTCCTATTATTCTCGATTCTCCGATGGCTCAAAAAGTGACGCGTTCATACCGACGTTTTAAAGAGTTGTGGGGGCAAGAAGCAAAGCTGCGTCTTGAACTGAAACGTCACCCACTCGCTTTTGAGCAGTGCATTACCATTGATGGACATAGAATGCACAAGAAAATCGTGAATCGCCTCAAGTCGACAGGTGAACCCGCGATTGTGGTCGCAGCTTCTGGAATGTGTCAGGGCGGCAGGATAATGAACTACTTATCAGCCTTGCTTCCCGATAAACGAACCGATGTGATTTTAGCTGGCTATCAAGCGCACGGGACGCTCGGACGAGAGCTGCAACAAGGCGAAATGCAGGTTTTTATTGATAACAAAGACGTTGAGGTTAACGCTCAAATTCATGGCATGTCTGGCTATTCTGCCCATGCTGATAAAGAAGATCTCTACCGATTTATAGAGGGCATCGCGACTCCACCGAAAGAGGTGCATTTGATTCACGGCGAGCCAAATACTCAGTCTGAGTTCGCTCAAGCTTTGGTTGGAAAAGGATTTACAGTCGTTTAAAACAGGCGATTAATTCACGATTTCTGATTGCGGTAATCCTTACGGAAAGTTCTAAAAATCACTACTGATATTTTAAATAATACCTCCCCTTAAACCTGCCTAATTTCACTATATCGGTGATATATTCTTGCATCTTTACCGTCGTAATGTGTTAACAGTCATTAGTACTGAACAACGTTTCCTCTCATTTTTCTTCTATTTTCCCTTCTGACACATATTGTGAGTTTCGAAAATTTGTATTAATCACTATTTATTCACTTTACAAACCGACACTAAAAACAACTAATTGCATATCAATTTTAATGGAACGATTATCAAATTAGCACTAAGCGTTAACAAACACTCCCTGTAACATGCTTTATGTCACAGTAATCCTAATAGGCAGTTAAATAATTTAACACTCGGATTACAAGTGAAGTATTGTGTTGTTCGAAAAACAATCATAAGCAAAACTAACAGGGAAAATACTCATGCAGTCATTCGTTGATTTTTTGAATGGAATAATCTGGAGTCCAGTACTTATCTACCTATGTTTAGGTGCAGGTTTGTTCTACTCCATCATGACTCGATTTGTTCAAATCCGTCACTTCTTTGAAATGTGGCGCTTGCTACTATCGGGTAAAAGCTCATCAAAAGGCATCTCGTCTTTCCAAGCTCTAGCCGTTTCGCTATCTGGCCGTGTAGGTACAGGTAACATTGCTGGTGTTGCTGCCGCTATCGGTTTCGGTGGCCCAGGTGCAGTATTCTGGATGTGGGTTGTAGCCTTCTTTGGCGCCGCGACTGCTTATGCAGAATCTACGCTAGCGCAAATCTACAAAGAAGAAGACGAAGGCCAGTTCCGTGGTGGTCCGGCTTACTACATTGAAAAAGCAATGGGTCAGAAGTGGTACGCATGGATCTTCGCAATCGCGACTATTTTTGCATGTGGTATTTTGCTTCCAGGTGTTCAGTCAAACAGTATTGGTAATGCTGTAGAAGCTGCATTTGGTTCAGGTGACATGATTGAAACAGCTGTCGGTACATTCAGTTTCGCTAAAATTTTCACCGGTACTGTTGTTGCTATCATCCTTGCTTTCATCATCTTTGGTGGTGTTAAACGTATTGCGAACTTCACACAGATCGTTGTTCCTTTCATGGCATTGGCTTACATCATCATCGCGTTCATTATCATTCTGCTAAACATCAGCCAAGTGCCAACTGTTTTCGCAATGATTGTTGGTGATGCATTCACACCTATGGCAGGCTTCGGTGCTGCAATTGGTTGGGGTGTTAAGCGTGGTGTTTACTCAAACGAAGCAGGTCAAGGTACTGGTCCTCACGCGGCAGCTGCTGCAAGTGTTGATCACCCAGCTCAGCAAGGTTTAGTACAAGCGTTCTCTATCTACATCGATACACTTCTAGTATGTTCAGCTACAGCGTTCATGATCATCATCACTGGTGCTTACAACGTTCACGGCGGTGCTGAGGGTGTATTCCTTGTTCAGAACCTAGCAGCAAACGTTGGTGCGAATGGTCCTGTATTTACACAGCTTGCTATTGAAAGTGCACTACCAGGCATTGGTAAGCCATTCATCGCATTTGCTCTGTTCTTCTTCGCATTTACAACGATTCTTGCTTACTACTACATCGCAGAAACGAATATTGCTTACCTACGTCGTACCATCAAGATCCCTGGCATGATGTTCGTACTTAAGCTTGTTCTTATCACTGCAGTTTTCTATGGCACAGTTAAAACAGCGAACCTTGCATGGGCAATGGGTGATGTTGGTGTTGGCTTGATGGCATGGTTAAACATCGTGGGTATTCTGATCATCTTCTTCATGTCTAAGCCTGCGCTTAAAGCTCTAGCTGACTACGAAGAACAGCAGAAACAAGGTGTGACTGAGTACACATTCAACCCTGTAAAACTAGGCATTAAAGGTGCTACTTACTGGGAAGAGAAGTACAAGCGTAAAACAGGCAAGTCTCCTGAAGCAGAAGCTGCAGACACTAAACCTGTAGAGCAGCCTTCAGCTTAAGCTTTCCTTAGCAAATAGATCGCTTTAACAAATAGCGCTATTAATAACGCATAAAAAAGGGGTTAGCCATTTCGGCTAACCCCTTTTGTTTTATTCATAACCAATAAATGGCTTATAACAAACTAACTGTTCCCGAGTTAGAGTATTAAGCAGCGATTTCTTGTGTTGCCATTTGAGGTGCTTTCTTCTCACCGATAGGCAGTACAGTGCGGCCGTATTCGTTGTTGATTACTTGTGCCATTGCAAAGTAAATAGCTGAAGCGCCACAGAAGATACCTTCAAAACCAGCGATAGTGCCGATTAGTTGACTGCCAGTGAAATCACGAGCTGCAAGTAGGAAGAACAAGATAGTTAGTGAACCGAATACTACTTGCTTCGCCACTGGGTAGCATAGAGAGCCGATGAACATGAAGCCTGTGAAGATGCCCCATAGTAGTAGGTACCAACCCATGAATGCTGCAGGGCTTGCAGGTAGGCCCATGTAAGGCATCACGATTAAACCAACCAAAGACAACCAGAATAGGCCGTAAGAAGTAAACGCAGTTGTACCGAACGTGTCACCACGTTTGAAACACATTGTGCCCACGATAACTTGGCTCAAACCACCGTAAAAAATACCCATAGCAAGAATCATTGAATCGATTGGAAAGAAACCTGCGTTGTGGATATTAAGAAGAATAGTGGTCATACCGAAACCCATTAAGCCTAGTGGCGCTGGGTTAGCTAGTTTGGTCGACATTGCGAATTTACCTTATTAAAGTGGTTGATTAAAAAAAAGCGATAAAAATTATCAGAAAATTTTAATCTATAAACCGTACAACTAGGTAATCCAGTTATCGAAAACTAAGATTGTGTAAATGATCTTATGGAAAATTAGTTTCATAACAACGCTAATTAATTCATAGAGCCTATAAATGAACAAATTCCCTGTCACGTATCGACTCATTTGATCGTCATTCCAGAATCGAGGGACGAGATATCTGGAATCCCCTTTTAGACATAAGCACCGACGATAAACGCCAGAGACTCCCTACCACGTTCGTTCCTCACTGTAGGGAATGACGGAGGTTTGCTTAGATGCGGGTAACGAGATACGGGATGCGAAGAGCGCGTTCAGATTGAGCAAGCGAGAAACTAAATTGCAAACACGAGTAATAATAGGGCGAGCTTTTCGTTACTTGTTTACTCCATTAAATCTCGTATCTACTTGGACAGATTAAATTACGCTTGTTGTGGTTTAGATTCAGACACTTGAGATTGAACGTCTGAAGAAGCGTTTTTACTCGCATCGCGCTTGGCTAACAACGTCACGACAATCAACTGAGCAACAAGAGCACCTAATACAACCAATGCACTTCCCGTAAAGCCTGCGACTACAAAACTAATCAGAGCAATAGAGCCGTTCATCAATGCGTAAGGTAGCTGCGTCTTAAAGTGTTCAAACTGATCACACCCAGCCCCGGTTGAAGAAAGAATCGTGGTTTCAGAGATCGGTGAGCAGTGATCACCAAACAAGCCACCCGATAACACGGCACCAATCGCGACGAGAAGCGGAGCATCTATCGCAATCGCGGTTGGAATAACTAAAGGCATCATTATCGCGAAGGTTCCCCACGATGAGCCCGTTGCGAATGAGATAATGGCAGACAGCAAGAACGCGACCGCAGGTACTAACCAGTAAGGGAAACCGCTCTGTGCTTGCTCAGCAATATAAGCCGCTGCACCCAACTCTTTACCAACGGTGCTTAATGCCCAAGCCAGTACCAAGATGATCGCGACTGGCATCATGTTTCCCATACCTTTTAAGTACACAGAAACACCATCTGAAAGGTTTCTTACACCGTAGTAAGCCATTAGCGAGATTAAGGTAATCGCCGCAAAGAAGTAAGCCGATGATAAAGCAGCTCTGAACGATGAACCTGCGACCTTTTGGAATGGGAAACCTTGTGGTACCAGCATGGCACACAACACCACTAGCATCACTAACAATGGTGCCCAGACAAAAGATGCCTTTGCATTTTTATGCGAGAAGGGATTTAGTGATTCGTTATTCACGCCAGAGTTAATTCCCGCCTGGCAATCACGCTCAGCTTTTGCCATTGGCCCAAAATCTAAACCTTTAACGGACACGAGCGGAACGATGAAAATCGCGAGGAATGCGTAGAACTGAAAAGGAATCGCACCGATGAACGCATCCCAATCAGACATATTGACATTCAACGCCGTAAACTCTTTTTGAATCAGGCTCATGATATACACGCCCCACCCGATAAAAGGGATAAGGATCGCGACGGGTGATGATGTAGAGTCGATGATGAATGCCAACTTCTGTCTAGAAAGTTTCAGTTTATCGAAAAGAGGGCGAAAGACAGGACCAACAATCAACGGAGTACCTAAGTCAGAGAAAAATATCACGATTCCTCCAAACCACGCAGACAATTGAGCTTGGCACTTGTTGCTTACCCACTGAGTCACACGCTTAGCAAACGCAACACCACCACCCGACTTTTCCATCAAAGCGACAAAACCACCGATGAACACCAACAGCATGATCACACCAGCGTTATAGCTGTCGGTAAGTTGAGGGACTAGGTAACCTTTCACCATGGTACCAAACGTATCAAGCGGGTTAAGTTCGCTAAACATGCCAGTCAGCATTGCAACACCACTCAGCACACCAGCAAAAAGGCCTATCACCACATTCCTTGTCGCCAATGACAACACCAAAGTAATCACAATGGGGATGAGTGACGTGATATCTGTCTGTTCCATAGGTACATCTTACCCCTAAAATAATAGAATAAATATAAATTAAATTTGAATATAAATTCACAAGCATCATTTGTACAGAACTTTATCCTCTAACTGGATAATTAGTCTTTAAATGCGCTTCAACATAGCCAAATAGACCAATCACCCTGCTTAAATAGCCAAGTTCGAAACGGAAAAAAGCCGAAAGTAGACACTTTCGGCTTTTGATTATTTATATCGCTATGGTCGTACTACTGAGCTCGTAACTTAGGCCACCTCTTCAGTATTCAGACTATCAATTACAACTGATTTCATCCCAGAACCAATTCGACTGAACAGGGCTTTCCCATACGCCCGGGCCGTTTTTAGCCACGAAGCACTTGCCGTTATGCGTCACTTTGTCACCGTTACTCACTTGGCTAACACCCGCTTGCCATGTGACAAATAGCGATGGGTCAACAACGACAGGCGGCTCGGTAACAGGTGGTTCAACTGGTGTTGGGTCAACAGGTGTAGGATCGACTGGTGCAGGATCAACTGGCGATGGATCTGTCACGGGTGGTGTTGGCTCTCCAACAATCAATTTCCAAGGGCCGCCATTGGTAGGGTCATCCCCTTGTGTCCACCATTTCGCTTCATAGGTTGCACCGTTGTGAGTCACTTGGTCACCCGCGTTGTAAACCTTGGTCGCACTCCAACCATTACCACCCGGATCAGTACCAGGATCTACCGGATCCAGCTTATCGACAACTTTCACTTCAGGCCAACTCGCATGAGAACCATAGAAGTTGGTCACACACTTCTCGTAATCACCAGCCACCAGTGCGGAATAAGCCGTTTGGAAACCAACAAGCTCACACTCAAACGAGTAACCTTCTGGGCGGTCTGCGTAGTATTTCCAGTTACCATCCCAGTTGGTGTACAACACATCCGTTGCTCCGTTGAGGTTTAAGCTTCCGTAAGGCGTTTGCTGCCAACAAGTATTGGCTTCATCCGCTTCTACCGGAATTTCATAGTGCGCTGCTAACCCTTCCCAATAACGAATACGGTTAACGGGTTGGCCTTTGTCTTTGTTCTGCTCGCCACATTCAATACCACCATTGATCACGTTGATTGTGGTACCAAAGCCATAACCAATACCCGCATCCAATTCGCGTTGAGATGGCGTCCAAGTGCGGTCGATGACATGCAGCATAGCTGGTTTAGGTGCTTGAGGGGTAAGGAAAAACCAAATAGCAGAAGCTAAGTTCAACCAAGAGTCCGCCACTAAGCCCGGATTGTTGAGAAGCACCGTCGCGTCACCATCAAACATCACTTCAGAGAACGCGCCATAATTAAAATGGTAAGAAAGCTGTTTAGCACCACGTCCGAAGTAGCCCTGTCCCGCAGCACATGGCCAACGGGCATTCTGCCAATCGTTCTGACCACAACCGGTGGTGTAACCTTCTTGGCCTTCAGACCAACCCATTTCGCGAACATGCACCAGCGCTTGCTGCCACTCTTCTAGAGCTAATGGATTATCAGAGGTGTTGTCTATCGCGATATGCCCACCCGTCTCTTGTGAAAAGTGAGCAAAGGCCGTGATGATGGATTTTTTACAGATAGCATCAGAATCACGGCCATCGGTGTACTCTCCACAGAACGCTGGGAATTTACCGATCGCACGTAAGAAGCGAGTGTAGGTGTATTCTGGCGCTGCCATCTGAGTGAGGAAGTCCCATTCAGATTGAGGGAACACGCGCTCTACACGCTTTATGTTTTCAGGATTCGAGGGGGAACCGGGTTCAATCGCTTCAACGATTGTATTCGGGCGAGTTTGAAGGGCCTGTGACCAGATCGCATACATAGGATCGGATGTTTTCGCTTGTTCAGCAGCTTGTAGAGCCGACTTTTCAACAAGGTAACCATTCGGGTTTTGCGGATCAGGTTGAATGTTCAAAGACGCATGACTTTGCGCTGCTAATGTGCAGCCCAGTACTGTCGCCAAATATTTGATTTTTAACATGATGGATTCTCTTATCTGTCCTTAATAAGTCCATCAAAGAGTATGCTTCACATGTGGAATGGCCTAGCTGTAGCTGTGTGAATTTATAAAAAGTGCGAGTGATCTTTTTGATACATGGCTCAGCACAACAAAGCGTCTCATGGTTTCTTGAGCTGATATCTAGTTTCCAACTCATTTGGTTTCTAGTTATTGTTCATTTGATTTCGAGGTATTGCTCATAAGCCTTTAATGTAATGAATCAATATAATCAATCGAAAAGAAAAAAGCCCCGAACTGAGTTCGAGGCTTAAGATCTTAATCAAAGCTGGTTAAATCTCTAAGAGATTATTCCCACTCGATAGTTGCTGGTGGCTTACCAGAAATATCGTAAACAACACGTGAAATGCCGTTAACTTCGTTGATAATACGGTTAGAAACCTTACCTAGGAAGTCGTATGGTAGGTGTGCCCAGTGAGCAGTCATGAAGTCGATAGTTTCTACGGCACGTAGAGATACAACCCAATCGTACTTACGGCCATCGCCCATTACGCCAACTGAACGTACTGGTAGGAATACCGTGAATGCTTGAGATACTTTGTGGTAAAGGTCAGCAGCGTGAAGCTCTTCAATGAAAATAGCATCTGCGCGACGCAGTAGATCACAGTACTCTTTCTTGATTTCGCCAAGAACACGAACACCTAGACCAGGACCCGGGAATGGGTGGCGGTAAAGCATGTTGTATGGAAGACCAAGCTCAAGGCCGATCTTACGTACTTCATCTTTAAACAGCTCACGTAGAGGTTCAACAAGACCCATTTCCATATCATCAGGAAGGCCACCAACGTTGTGGTGAGATTTGATTACGTGTGCTTTACCTGTCTTAGATGCTGCAGACTCGATTACGTCTGGGTAGATAGTACCCTGAGCAAGCCATTTAGCATTAGATAGTTTCTTAGACTCTTCATCGAAGATATCTACGAATACGTGACCGATGATTTTACGCTTAGCTTCTGGTTCAGCTTCGCCTTCCAGAGCTTTAAGGAAACGATCTTCTGCATCGACTTTGATGATGTTTAGGCCGAACTGGTCACCAAACATATCCATAACTTGCTCAGCTTCGTTTAGACGAAGAAGGCCGTTATCAACAAATACACATGTTAGTTTGTCGCCGATAGCGCGGTGAGCAAGCATCGCAACTACAGATGAATCAACACCACCAGAAAGACCAAGGATAACTTCGTCGTCACCTACTTGTTCTTTAATACGTGCAACTGCATCTTCAATGATTGAAGCTGAAGTCCACAGACCTTCACAACCACATACGTTAAGAACGAAGTTCTCAAGCATTTTCAGGCCGTTTTTAGTGTGTGTTACTTCTGGGTGGAATTGAACACCGAAGTACTTCTTCTCTTCGTTTGCCATTGCAGCGTATGGGCAAGTGTCTGTTTCAGCGATCTTTGTGAAATCAGCTGGAATCTCAACTACTTTGTCGCCGTGGCTCATCCAAACATCTTGAGTAGACTCAAGGTCAGCGAAAAGTGCAGATTCGCCAGTCACTTGTACCGCTGCGTAGCCGAACTCGCGCTCAGTAGACGTTGCTACTTTACCGCCAAGTTGCTCAGCCATAGTTTGCATGCCGTAGCAGATACCGAATACAGGAACACCTGAATCAAATACGTACTGAGGTGCACGTGGAGAGTTCTCCTCCGTTACACTTTCAGGACCACCAGATAGGATGATGCCGTCTGGATTGAATTCACGAATATCCGCTTCTTCTACGTCCCAGCTCCAAAGTTCACAGTAAACACCGATCTCACGAATACGACGAGCTACTAGCTGTGTGTATTGAGAACCGAAGTCCAGAATTAGAATACGTTGGTCATGAATATTTTTAGTCATTGTAAGCAGTCTTATTGGCTATGTGATAAAACGGAGGCGAGTTTACTCACCTCTGATTAACTCTTCAAGAAATAAAGCAAACGTTTTCGTTAGATATCTTTAACCACGTGTTTTGAGACAATCGGACTTTTAACAAAACAGGCGGTAGATATAATACCAATCACAGTAAGTAAGCGTTCAGGAATAGCGTAGGAAAAAAGCCTGAGAACAAGGCTGCTCTATTCGACAAAGAGTTCTGATAAGTAGTTATTCTACAATCAAAAATTCTAACGAAGTTATCGAGGTTTTTAACAAGCTAGGATGACCAGTTATTTACTACGATTGGTATATTAATGTGCCGACTAAATCAGCACATTATTCAAACGTTTGGACGTATTATTAACCTAAACGGTAGTTAGGTGCTTCTTTCGTGATTTGAACATCGTGTACGTGAGATTCTTTCATGCCCGCACCAGAGATACGAACAAACTCAGCTTTAGTACGCATGTCTTCAACAGTTGCAGAACCCGTTAGGCCCATGCTTGAGCGTAGACCGCCCATCTGTTGGTGAACGATCTCTTTTAGACGACCTTTGTATGCGATACGACCTTCAATACCTTCTGGAACAAGCTTGTCTGCAGCGTTGTCAGATTGGAAGTAACGGTCAGAAGAACCTTGAGACATAGCGCCAAGAGAACCCATACCACGGTAAGACTTGTAAGAACGACCGTTGTAAAGAATAACTTCACCCGGTGCTTCTTCAGTACCCGCGAACATTGAACCAACCATCACACAAGATGCGCCAGCAACGATAGCTTTACAGATATCGCCAGAGAAGCGGATACCGCCATCTGCGATTACTGGAATACCGTATTCGTTAGCTACTTCAGCTGCGTCTGCGATTGCTGTTACTTGAGGAACACCAACACCAGTAACGATACGAGTCGTACAGATTGAACCCGGGCCGATACCTACTTTAACCGCACTAACACCCGCTTCGATAAGAGCACGAGCGCCAGCGCCAGTTGCTACGTTACCACCGATGATTTGTAGATCAGGGTATGCAGCGCGAGTTTCGCGGATACGGTTAAGTACGCCTTCAGAGTGACCGTGTGAAGAGTCGATAAGTAGAACGTCTACGCCAGCTTCAACTAGAGCAGCAACGCGCTCTTCGTTACCAGCGCCAGCACCAACAGCTGCACCTACACGTAGGCTGCCGCGCTCATCTTTACAAGCGTTTGGTTTACGTTCTGCTTTGTGGAAATCTTTTGCAGTGATCATTCCCGTTAGTTGGAAGTCATCATTTACAACAAGAACTTTTTCAACACGCGCTTCGTGCATTTTCTCTTGAACTTCTTCACGAGTTGCACCTTCTTTAACAGAAGCAAGGCGAGCTTTAGGTGTCATTACTACATCAACTTTCTTAGAAAGGTCAGTAACAAAGCGAACGTCACGGCCAGTAATGATACCAACCAATTCGTTTGTTTCAGTAACAACAGGGAAACCGGCGAAGCCGTGTTTTTGAGTAAGGGCTACAACATCAGCGATTGTCGCGTCAGGGCTTACAGTTACTGGGTGAGAAACCACACCAGCTTCGTAAATTTTAACCTGGCGAACCATTTCTGCTTGCTGTTCAATAGACATGTTCTTATGAATAAAGCCAATACCACCTTCTTGCGCAAGGGCAATTGCTAGGCGTGCTTCCGTAACAGTATCCATCGATGCAGAGATCATTGGGATGTTTAAAGAAATGTTTTTCGTTAACTGAGTGCGAAGATCAGCTGTGTTCGGAAGAACGGTTGAGTGTGCTGGGACGAGTAAAACGTCATCAAAAGTTAAAGCTTCTTTTGCGATTCGTAGCATTTGCAATATCTCACAACAAAGGTGTTAAAAGGAGTAAACCCAACTTTATCGTTTCGCATAATAAAGTGATTTGGATTTGATATTGCAGACGGATTATACGCACGGCGAAATCGCTTGGCTACACATTTTTGTATTTTTAATTTGCATTTACCCCCTTGCTATGTATTATATTGCCGCTATCTTCCATACTCACGCCCTGTGAGATTCCAAGAAAGACCTTCCTTCAAGGAAAGATAGTGCTTCTATGACTAATCCAAACATCTTTACTGTTTCTCGCCTCAACTCAGAGGTTCGTCTCCTATTAGAAAACGAAATGGGAATAGTCTGGCTCGTTGGTGAAATCTCAAACTTCTCTGCACCTGTCTCTGGTCACTGGTACCTCACGCTAAAAGACTCTCGCGCTCAAGTTAAATGCGCCATGTTTCGTGGCAATAACCGCCGTGTGACCTTTAAGCCTCAGAACGGCAATCAAGTTTTAGTCAAAGCTCGCCTATCTCTTTACGAGCCACGCGGTGACTACCAACTGATCATCGAAAGCATGCAGCCAGAGGGTGACGGTAAACTTCAGCAAGAATTTGAAAAGCTGAAGATGAACCTTGCCGCAGAAGGACTGTTTGCTCAATCAAGTAAGCAAGCTCTTCCTGAACACCCAAAACGTGTTGGCGTTATCACATCTAAAACCGGTGCAGCGCTGTTTGATATTCTTGATGTACTAAAAAGGCGCGATCCTTCGCTACCGGTTGTGGTTTACCCGACCATGGTTCAAGGCGAAGAGGCGGCGATTCAGATTGCCCAAGCGATTGGACGCGCTAACGAACGCAATGAATGTGATGTGTTAATCGTCGGCCGTGGTGGCGGCTCACTGGAAGACCTATGGTGCTTCAATAACGAGATCGTAGCTCGCACAATCGCAGCAAGCCAAATCCCGATTATCAGCGCCGTTGGCCACGAAGTGGATGTCACTATCGCTGATTTCGTTGCCGATATGCGTGCCCCAACGCCATCAGCTGCCGCAGAATTGGTTAGCCGTGATAACAGTCATAAAGAACAAGCTTTCGCGTCTAAACGTGCTCGCTTAGTCAGTGCGATTCGTCATGTGTTAATCAAACAGGCGCAATCCACTCAAACGTTGAAATACCGCTTAGAGAAGCAACACCCTAGCTACCAACTTCAAAAGCAGAGTCAGCAGCTTGATGACCTAGATATGCGTTTGCGTCGTGGTATGACTCAATACCTAAAACAGCATGCACAGCGTGTTGAACGTAAACAGCACCAGCTTCAATTGAACTCGCCAGTGAAACGCCTTGGCGAACAGAAACTGCATCTGCAACGTTCAGAGCAAAAGCTATTGGATGCAATGGACAAGACATTACTAACCACTCGCCACCAGCTCGCTATGGCTGCAGAGAAGTTAGAGACCGTTAGTCCACTGGCAACCCTAAAGCGTGGCTACAGCATTACTCATTCAGAATCGAGCAAGACGGTATCATCGATTAACGATGTCGAAGTCGGTGAAGTGATCACCACTCAAGTTGAAGACGGTGTGATTGAGTCGCAAGTGACCACAAGAGTGACTAAGAGCGAGCTTTAAGTTCGACCTAACGTTTCAAACCAGAAAGCCCTATCGATAATCGACAGGGCTTTTTAGTATCTAACGCTTTCAAAAAACTAACCTATTCCAACCCTACTCAGTAGTAGAAGGCTCCTTCATGGTTAGCATCCCTTCAGTCACAATAAAGTTGATGATGAAGTCTAGCCCTTGGCTCTCTTTGAGGTTGGTGAACACGTATGGCTTGGTTGGACGCATGCGTTGTGTGTCTTGCTCCATCACCTCAAGTGACGCACCCACATATGGTGCTAAATCGATCTTATTGATAACCAGCAGATCAGAACGCGTAATACCCGGACCACCTTTACGTGGGATCTTCTCCCCTTCCGCTACATCAATCACGTAGATGGTAAGATCGGCTAATTCAGGGCTGAACGTCGCACTCAAGTTATCACCGCCACTTTCGACGAATACCACATCGAGGTTCTTATGCAGCTTGGCAAGCTCTTCTACCGCAGCTAAGTTCATCGACGCATCTTCACGGATCGCCGTGTGCGGACAGCCACCCGTTTCAACACCAATGATACGATCCGGTTCTAGTGCTTCTGCTCGCGTGAGTATCTTGGCATCTTCTTGCGTGTAGATGTCGTTGGTTACCACGGCAATGTTGAGCTTGTCGCGAATAGCTTTACATAGCACCTCTAACAGCGCTGTTTTACCAGATCCTACCGGGCCGCCAATACCAATTCGGAGTGGTTGCTTATAACTTTCCATAATCTACTTCCTTATATTCTTTTCTTGCTACCTCGTTAGCGCTGACCGCTACGAACGAAATAGTCGTGTGTATTGTGTTTCGTGCAGTGAACTTGCTAATGCCATTGATGGCGAAAAGCTGCCTACCATCCAATCTTCTATCGCGTGGGCCTTTTCGATTACCTCAGGAAAGGTGTTGGTGATATTAATCAATGCCAACTGCCCGTCGGTTTGCCCTAAAGGCACCAGTTTCACGCCTGCGGTAACGATATTTTCAAGCCAGCTCCATAAGTAACCTTGCTTGAGGCTTTCTAAATCAATGCCCCAATGCTGGGCCGCCATACACATACCCAACAATTGGTTTGGGTGACTATCAACCGAGTCCACCAGTGAAATATCGATATCTAAGCGCTTCAACAAAGTATTCAATGCTTGCCCACGCTGTTTTTCTTCCGCTCGCAATTCACTGGTTTCACGGCTTGAGTACAAGTAGTTACACCAGTGCTCAATCTCATCGAGTTCACCCTTTTCTAGAGCGTGGTAAAGACGCTCTAAGATCGGCAATTCCAAGGTCGCGACACTGGAACTGACGATGGTATTGAGCCACTGTTCCATACTGTTGCGATCGGTCACCCACCCCGCTTCAACCGCTAACTCTAAACCTTGCGAGTAAGTGAACCCACCAATCGGCAATGACGGACTGATCAATTGAAACAGACGATAGATGGCGACATTTTCTGTTGTGGTCATAATCGTGCCCTCAATTTTCTAGAATCGAAAAAGTTCGAGAGCTTATGCGCCTAGCAGTAATAGTGCGCTTGCTGAAGCCACGCCAACAGACATCCATTTTGAGTAAACCGCGCGGCCAACAAAAGCACCTATAACCATCAGAGCCAAAGCTGTGATGCTCATACCCGCTGCAAACTGAGTTAGGTTACCTGCAGCTTCAACGCCATGCGCATAACCATGGAAAAACAACATGCCAATCGAAGCTGCTAATACACTGTTCACTCGCTTAGTCGATGGTGAGAACACGTGCCATAAACATAAGCTGACAACGAATAGAGAAGCGATGATTGCAGGTTCAACAATCACAGAGAAACCTAAGGCTTGGCCTGCGATGAGTCCTACCACCAAAGACGCCAACCCACCGCCAATCAGAGCGGCTTTTGTCTTGGTGGAAAATGAAAGTGCGCCAATTAGCAGACCAAAAGCGATCAGCATGATTAGGTGATCCATGCCTGTCACTGGGTGAGTTAAGCCAGACATAAATGAGTGAGACTCATGAACCGAATGCGAACCGTGCCCCGGGTGAGCCAATGCCAATGTCGATGTTGTTAGAGAAGCTATGGTGAAAGTGCATAAGCCTGTAGCTGTTTTAAAGTTCATCGCGAGTTCCTTGCTTTATACCAATCGTAGTAAATAATTGCTCACCCTAGCTTGCTAAAATGCTCGATAACTGCGTTATAATTTTTGATTGTAGAATAACTACTTATCGAAAAATTATGCCTTGTTCTCAAGCCTTTTTTCTGCGCTATTGTTGATCACTTACTTACTGTGATTGGTATTATTGTTATTAATATCGTTGTTATATAAATCGTCTAGTGAGCCATCAATGACTCGATTAATGATGGTGATGATGACCACCTGAGCGACCGCCATAAGCGCCGCCTTCTGGTTCAAACGGTTGTTTCTCGGTGGTCACCTTCGCGCCTAAGCCTTCAACCATTTCATCTAAAACATGGTCGTGTTGGTAACGAACCCAACCCGCTTCCACTTGCAGCGGAACATGACGGTTGCCAAGGTGATACGCCACTCGCGTTAAAAGGAGCAAGTCTTCACAGTAAACAGTCGAAACGGTTTCAGGTGCCGCTTTCACTTCTACGACTAAACCACATTCACTTGAGAGCTGTTCGCCACCACGCAAGATATGACCTCGTGGTAGAAACAGCCCTGCATTGCGCCCGTCATCTAGCATCACCTTAAGGCGGCTTTTGATGCGACTATCGATCGGCAGGCTCAAATAGCCGTCCGGTGCATTTTGTATTTGAGTATTCAGTTGAGTCAGTTCAATCATGCTATTACCTCAATCTCCTTGTGAGATTTATAACGTTCAAAATAGGGTCACTAAAATAAGATTCTTTAGTCAAAGGCTTAGAATAGAAAGTACCGCTGAGCCATTGGCAGCTCTTCAGCAGGCTCACACGTGAGTAGTTCACCATCGGCGCGCACTTGGTACGTCTGAGAGTCGACTTCAATCTTCGGCATCCAATCATTGAGCTTCATGTCGGCTTTGCTGATGTTTCGGCAGTTGCTCACAACACCAATCAAGCTCTGCAGACCCAATTGCTTGTCGATGTTCTGCGCCTTGGCTTCTTTAGAGACAAACAGCATTGATGTGTTCTGACACGCCTTGCCGTAGCTACCAAACATCGAGCGATAGTGAACTGGCTGAGGTGTTGGGATTGAAGCGTTTGGGTCACCCATCGGCGCCATGGCGATCATGCCGCCTTTCAAAATCACGCTTGGTTTCACGCCAAAGAAGGCTGGCTTCCATAGAACTAGGTCAGCTAATTTCCCGGCTTCGATCGAACCGATTTCATGAGACATACCATGAGTGATCGCTGGGTTGATGGTGTACTTAGCGACATAACGTCTTAAACGGAAGTTATCGCTGTAGTCTGAATCTTCTTTTAGGCTACCACGCTGTACTTTCATCTTGTGCGCGGTTTGCCAAGTACGTGTTACTACCTCGCCTACTCGTCCCATAGCTTGAGAATCCGAGGCGATCATCGAGAACGCACCTAAATCATGAAGAATGTCTTCTGCGGCAATGGTTTCACGGCGGATACGAGATTCAGCAAACGCGACATCTTCTGCAATTGATGGTGAAAGGTGATGACACACCATCAACATGTCTAAATGCTCATCGACCGTATTGACCGTGTAAGGTCGTGTTGGGTTAGTCGAAGAAGGCAGAACGTTGGGTTCACCTGCCGCACGGATAATGTCGGGAGCATGACCACCGCCCGCACCTTCAGTATGGTAGGTATGAATCACGCGGTCGCCAATTGCGCCAAGTGTCGATTCAACAAAACCAGACTCATTCAAGGTATCGGTATGAATCGCAACTTGTACGTCCATCTCGTCAGCAACACTTAAACAAGTATCGATGGAAGCGGGTGTGGTTCCCCAATCTTCGTGCAACTTCAAACCCACTGCGCCTGCAGCTACTTGTTCGCGTAGAGCTTCTGGCTGACTGGCATTGCCTTTGCCTAACAAGCCAAAGTTCATCGGGAATTGATCGAGTGACTCTAGCATGCGGTGCATGTTCCAAGGCCCCGGCGTACATGTGGTCGCGTTAGTCCCTGTGTTTGGCCCCGTGCCACCGCCGATCATGGTTGTCACACCTGACGCCAATGCTTCTTCAATCTGTTGTGGGCAGATAAAGTGAATGTGTGAATCAATGCCACCCGCAGTGAGGATTGAACCTTCGCCCGCTAAAATCTCCGTGCCAGGGCCAATCACAATATCAACGCCCGGCTGAACATCAGGGTTGCCCGCTTTGCCCAATGCCTGAACTCGACCATCTTTGATGGCGACATCGGCTTTTACGATGCCCCAGTAATCCAACACAATCGCGTTGGTGATCACCAAATCTGGAGTTTCGGCACTTGGACGTTGGCTTTGCCCTTGTCCATCACGAATCACTTTACCGCCGCCGAATTTCACTTCGTCGCCGTATACGGTGTAATCCTTTTCAACTTCTAGCCATAAATCGGTGTCAGCAAGACGCACTCGGTCACCGACTGTTGGCCCAAACATTTCGGCATAAGCCTGTCTGGATATCGTCGCCATGTTCAATCCTTTGTTATTTTCATTATTTCGTGGGAGCGCTTAGAGCTTACCCATCACCTTTCCTTGGAAGCCATAGATCTCTAACTTACCGGCGTAACGCACTAACTCGACGCTGCGCGACTGACCCGGCTCAAAGCGGGTTGCAGTACCAGCAGGAATATTGAGTCGAAACCCTTTAGTGGCTTCTCGGTCAAAGTTCAGTGATGGGTTTGCTTCATAGAAGTGGTAATGAGAGCCAATTTGAACAGGACGATCGCCAATGTTTTGTACCTTAACGGACGTTGTGTCTCGGCCTTCATTGAGAGTGATGTCACCGGGAGCGGTTTCGACTTTTCCGGGAACGAATCCTGAGTATTGTTTTGTGGAACCAGCCATATTACTTCTCCCTACACGATAGGTTCATGAACGGTCACCAGCTTGGTGCCATCAGGAAAAGTGGCTTCGACTTGTACATCAGGGATCATGGAAGGGATCCCCTCCATAACGTCATCGACAGTAAGAAGTGTGCGTCCAAAATCCATTAATTCTGAAACGGTTTTACCCTCGCGGGCACCTTCAAGAATGGCACTGCTGATCAGTGCGATAGATTCTGGATAGTTGAGTTTTAAGCCTTTTTGTTTGCGCTGCTGTGCCAGCATTCCTGCGCAGAAGATAAGTAGCTTATCTTTTTCTCTTGGTGTTAATTCCATTTAGCCGCCCGCTGTTAGTGTTGTTTTCTTATTGCTCAAAACGCATGAGCAGTAAGTGGGATTCAATCACAGCAAACTTGAAAAAATGTACCTAGGGTCGGAAGTCACCCTAGGTACAAAAAGGGCTAATCGCTAAGTCGCCCAAATCCTTGGTAAATCAGGAGTCGTACCACATAAATGAGAGCGAGTTGCTTGCCATATCTGACCAAAGGCCTGGAGGATATCTTCACTCCAATTACCCAAGGCTCGCACCACAATCAATCCTTCTATCTGAGTCGCGCCCAATATTAATGTGGGTTCACTCGACATTTTTGATGTAACTGATTGCTGTGAAGCTTGCTGTGTAATAGATAAGAGCAAGCTCTGTACCAACTCTAAATCTTGCTTCTCATTTGAAGTGATATAAAAGGTTCCCATCATTGAATAATCAAGTAACCCCATATTTATCATTAACTTATCGCCACCATGAAAATTAAAGCCTTCAGTCAGAAGCCTTTGATTATCAAGATAGATTTCTGTTTTCCCAACGAGATGACCATGCTCGAATCCCTCATTCTGTGCAGGGCGTCCAAAACAGTGCATCTCCCAACCCCAAAACTGTGCACCCTTTTCTAGGCGAATTTCAGTATCTAAACGAACGTGTGCATTCGGGAAAAAGATGTTCTCTTGCGGCATCCATTCCAAGCGTGCATCTTTCTTCACTCGTAGGGTCTGCTTCTGCTTGGCGTACTTGTTGTTTGAGCGATAAAACTTGGTCGCACCGGGTGTGGTAATCAACGCGTGAGCACCGTGCTCAAGATTCACGTTAATATTGAGAGTGTCACCACCTACCACTCCGCCGGGGGGATGGAGTAAGTAGGTGTGACACGTTTCCCCATCAGGATACAGGGGGCGTTGCACCGCAAGCGGACCAGACTGCTGACGATTCTTTAATACGGTTTTATCACCTCGATCGACAAAGGTGAGGTTTAAACTCGCTTGCCAACCATCACGAATATCTTGTTCGATGGTCTCATTCAAAGATAAAGCTTCTACTAAAGAAGCCTTGCTTACTTCATTCGGAGAAAAGAGAGAATTCATACGGTTAGGTACTCCTTTATCAAGGACTCATCGAGCCCTGTCATTTCACCTTCTGCCACTTGGCGTCCACGGTCGATAATGCAAAAACGGTCACCGACCTTTCTTGCAAACGGCAGCTTCTGTTCAACCAACAGAACCGTGAGCCCCATTTTCTCGTTGAGCATGCGAATGATGTCGCCAATCTCTTGCACAATATTGGGTTGAATACCCTCCGTCGGCTCATCCAAGATCAATAGCTTTGGATTAACCACCAGCGCACGCCCAATCGCTAGCTGTTGCTGCTGGCCACCCGATAAATCACCACCGCGACGATGTAGCATCTCTTTTAACACTGGGAAAATATCGAAGATGAATTCAGGGATCTTGCGGTCACCCTTTTTACGAATCGGTAAACCGACCTCTAGATTTTCTTGAACAGTGAGCATTGGGAAGATCTGGCGACCTTGCGGTACATAGCCGATCCCTTGGCGTGGACGGTCCTCGGCATCGGTTTTCAAAAGTGACTCACCCGATAAGGAGATGTCACCGCTTTCAACCTTCACCAACCCCATAATGCATTGCAGTAAGGTGGTTTTACCGACACCATTTCGCCCCATTAGCACCGTGCATTTACCTTCTGGGATCTGCATATCCAAATCCCACAGCGTGTGGCTCTCACCGTAATATTGATTAACTGATTTAACCTCTAACATCCTATTCTCCGAGATAAACTTGTTTAACTTCAGGGTGAGCCTGCACTTGATCCATAGTGCCTTCAGCCAACACATGACCTTGATGAAGCACGGTGACATGGCTGGCGATAGAACGAACGAAATCCATATCGTGTTCAACGACCACAACCGAGTGCTTACCTGCCAGTGAGTTAAGTAACTCAGAGGTGCGATCCATTTCTTGGTGAGTCATACCTGCCACGGGTTCATCCACCAGCAATAGCCTAGGGTTTTGCATCAATAACATGCCTATCTCTAACCACTGTTTCTGACCGTGAGACAGGTTACCTGCCACATTCGCCGCTTCGTCTTTAAGGTGAATAAGCTCTAGTACCGAGGTGAGTTTGTCTTTCTGCTCGCCAGACATCACGGCAGTGAAAGTTGCCCACACCGAGCGATCACCTGCCATGGCTAATTCAAGGTTCTGCCACACAGTTAAACATTCAATCACGGTCGGCTTTTGGAACTTACGCCCAACGCCTGCGTTAGCAATTTCAGCTTCGTTCATCTTGAGTAGATTGATGTTCGAACCTAACCACACTTCGCCAGTATCTGGCTTAGTTTTCCCGGTAATGATGTCCATCATGGTTGTTTTACCTGCGCCATTAGGGCCGATGATGCAGCGTAGCTCTCCCTCTTTGATGTAAAGGTTGAGGTCGTTTATCGCTTGGAAACCATCGAAGCTTTTGTTGACGCCTTCGACATACAACAGCACGTTATGTCGAGTATCTATGGCAGGATGAATATCGGGTTTGAGGTAATCAAAGACTTCGTCTCGACGAGTGAACGCCTGAACCGATTCCTTTACGCTATTAAATGTGGTCATGCGATCACCTCCTTGGCCTTGTGCTGATCATCCTTATCTTTATCTTGGTTTTTCCCATTTGATGCCTTGCGCAGCTGCTGCCACTTTTCACTGACAAAGCCAATCACACCTTGTGGGAAGTACATGGTTGAGAGTACGAATAGTCCACCCAGAGCAAACAGCCACACCTCCGGGAACTCAACCGTAAACCAACTCTTGGCGTAGTTGATGATCAATGCACCGACAATGGCACCAAACAGAGTGGCACGACCGCCTAAGGCTACCCAAACCACAATCTCAATCGAGTTAAGAGGAGCAAATTCTCCCGGGTTAATGATGCCAACTTGAGGGACATATAAAGCCCCAGCAATACCAGCAATAACCGCTGAAAGAACGAAGACCCACAGCTTGATGCCATCGACGTCGTAGCCCATAAAGCGAGTACGTGACTCTGTATCACGAATCGCCAGTGCCACACTACCTAATCGACTGGTCACCACCATGCGACAAGCTATGTAGCTGAGAATAAGCGCAATACCAGTCGCGACAAACAGACCTATCTTGACCGCATCACTCTGTAAGCTCAGGCCGATGATGTCTTTGAAATCCGTCAGCCCGTTGTTACCACCAAAGCCCATCTCGTTGCGGAAAAATGCCAGCATCAATGCGTAAGTTAACGCCTGAGTCATGATAGAAAGGTAAACCCCTGACACGCGAGAGCGAAAAGCCAGATAACCAAACAAGTAAGCCAACGCGCCCGGCACCAACACCACCATCAAGCAGGCGAACCAGAACTGATCAAAGCCCTGCCAAAACCACGGCAGCGCAGACCAATCAAGGAACACCATGAAATCTGGTAAGACTGGATCACCATAAACCCCACGGTCACCAATCTGACGCATCAAGTACATGCCCATCGCATAACCACCAAGCGCAAAGAAAGCACCGTGACCAAGACTCAAGATTCCGAGATAGCCCCACACTAGATCGAGCGCCAACGCCAACATTGCGTAGCTCAGGTATTTGCCCATTAGTGAGATAGTGAAAGTCTCGACATGAAGCGGGTGCCCACTTGGTAACATGGTGTTAGCCAGTGGGATAAGAATGACGGCCGCAAGAATGGCAAGGATGGTCAGTTGGCCACCTTTGTCACCACGCATTGCCGAAAGTACAAATGATTTTGACTGCATGATGTTGTCCTTAACCTTCAGCCGCACGACCACGTTGCGGGAAGAGTCCGCGTGGGCGTTTTTGAATAAACAGAATGATGAAAACCAGTACCAGAATCTTGGCGAGAACCGCACCAGCCCATGGTTCTAAAATCTTGTTGAAAAGACCAAGGCTTAAGCCAGCGACTAGCGTGCCCCATAGGTTGCCAACACCGCCGAATACCACCACCATGAATGAGTCGATGATGTACGCCTGTCCCATATTAGGGCCAACGTTGGTCAGTTGAGACAGTGCCACGCCTGCAACACCCGCAACGCCAGAGCCTAAACCGAAGGTCATCGCATCAACTCGCTCTGAACGAATACCCATCGCACGAGCCATGCCACGGTTTTGAGAAACCGCACGAACCTGCAAACCTAGTGGTGTCTTTTTCAGAACCATTAATAAGCCCATAAACACCAAACCACAGAAGAGAATGATGTAAAGGCGGTTGTAGGTCAGGGACAACATTGGGTTTAATTGAAGTGCTCCAGACATCCATTCAGGCGTGCTCACTGAGCGGTTCAAAGGAGAGAAAATAGAACGAACAGCCTGCTGCAAGATTAAGCTAATACCAAAGGTCGCGAGTAAGGTTTCCAATGGGCGACCATAAAGATGACGAATCACACTGCGCTCAATCGCAATGCCCACTAAGCCAGAAACAATGAATGCCGCTGGAATGGAAAGTATCAGCGCTAGGCCAATATGATTCGGCATCAACAACTGCAATACATAGGTGGTGTAAGCGCCAATCATGATCAGCTCACCATGAGCCATGTTGATAACGCCCATCACACCAAAGGTAATCGCTAAGCCAATGCCTGCCAGTACCAATACCGAGCCTAAGCTCAAACCGAAGAATACGGTCTCTACACCCGAATAGAGTGCTTGGCTTTGTTGATAGCTATCCATCGCACGTTCTGCTGCAGCGGTAATGCTTGGATCTTGCTCAGTGTTTAACAGTTGATTCAGTGTTTTCAGAACCACCGAGTGTTTGAAGTCACCAACTCGTTCAATTGAAGCCACACGATCTTCAATGGTGGCACTGTTATTAAGAGAAGTGGCAATCGCTAACGACAAATCCATTAGCTCAGCTACTTTGCCATCTGATTCATTGGCTCTGAGTTCAGTTAGTCGTTCGATAATGTCAGCGTCTTTGGTTCCTAACAAATCCAAAACCGCCTTATAACGCACATCAGGGTTGCCGCTGTTCAGTCCAATCGAGGCTATTTCCCCGCGTAATATCCCGCGAAGTTTGTTATTCACACGAACCTTTTTAAACTGTCTCGCATTCTCGATATTAAGCGTTGAATCATCCCATACTGACTGAGCTGACGTCGCTGTTTTGATACTTTGAATGAGGTAGAGCTGTTTGTACTGCTCGCTCTGTTTCTCATTGAAGTAGTAAAGGTTTCCGTTTAACCAGCCATCTAAAATAGCTTTCGACACGTCTCCCGTTTGCGTCTCAATCACCCAATCGATAGCTAATTCTTTATCCGATGTTTTCTTACCAACTAGCGCCTTGGTAAAGCTAGCTTCATCCGTTATTCCAGCAAAAGCCAACTGAGCACTGACTGCCATGAGCAACAGCGCTTTAAATACGTTTAATACGTTTTTCATCCCTGCTTCCTTAACCAACCAAGTTAGATATTGTTATTTTTACTTGGAGGATGTGTGGATAGTGGTTATTACCTGAAACGATGAGCCTTCCGTTCGCTTCGCCCGTTAAACAGACGCGTTCTTCCCAAACCGGAAGGCTCAATATTCCTGAATTGACGCTCTAGTTACCGCCAGAACACTTCTTCGTTTCGACGTTAAACGCACCACATGAGAATGGCTTCGACCAGCTAGAGAACAGTTTTGCCGATTCAGGTAAGTAGCTCGACCAAGCATCACCCGCAACGAGTCCAGTGGTTTCCCAAACAATGTCGAATTGACCATCATCTTGGATCTCACCGATCAGTACTGGTTTGGTGATGTGGTGATTTGGTAGCATGGTAGAGTAGCCGCCAGAAAGGTTAGGAACAGACACACCAATCAAGGCATCTTGCACAGATTCAGGATCGGTTGTGCCTGCATTAGTGACCGCTTGAGCCCACATGTTGAAGCCAACATAGTGCGCTTCCATTGGGTCATTGGTGACACGCTTTTCACTCTTGATGAACGACTGCCACGTTTCAACGAACTCTTCATTGGCTTCGGTATCAACACTCATGAAGTAGTTCCAAGCCGCTAGATGACCCACCAGTGGTTCTGTGTCCATGCCTGACAGTTCTTCTTCACCAACAGAGAATGCAATAACTGGGATATCTTCAGATGAAATGCCTTGAGCGCCTAGCTCTTTATAGAAAGGTACGTTCGCATCGCCATTCACAGTAGAAACAACAGCGGTTTTCTTGCCCGCTTCACCGAACTTCTTGATGTCTGAAACGATAGATTGCCAATCAGAGTGACCAAATGGCGTGTAGTTGATCATGATGTCTTCTTCTGCGACACCTTTATCTTTTAGGTAGGCTTCAAGGATCTTATTGGTTGTACGTGGATAAACGTAATCGGTACCTGCAAGTACCCAGCGCTCGACTTCAAGCTCTTCCATCAAGTAATCCACTGCTGGGATCGCTTGTTGGTTTGGCGCGGCACCGGTGTAGAAAACGTTTTTAGAAGACTCTTCACCTTCATACTGTACTGGGTAGAAAAGGATGCTGTTGAGTTCTTCAAAGACAGGTAGCATGGATTTACGTGATACCGACGTCCAACCACCGAACACCACATCCACTTTCTCTTTTTCGATAAGCTCACGCGCTTTCTCAGCAAATAGCGGCCAGTTTGACGCAGGGTCAACCACGACAGGCTCTAGCTTCTTACCAAGCAAACCGCCCTTTTTGTTCTGCTCTTCGATGAGCATTAGCACGGTATCTTTTAGCGTTGTCTCACTGATCGCCATGGTGCCAGAGAGTGAGTGTAGAACACCGACCTTGATGGTCTCATCAGCAGCAAACACTGTTGCAGAAGAAAATGAAAGTGTTGTACACAGTGCAGCTAGCGATAAATTGAACACCTTGTTCATGATATTACTCCATAATTGTATTTTTGTTATTCAATTACAGAGTTACAATAAGAGTGCCAAACTTATAAACCAATGAAATTATTTATAAGTAATTGTATTAATAGAATTTAAAAGAAACTCACACCAATAGAGTGCATAGCAATCATGTAACTATGTTTCATACTGGTGCAGTGACGGTGGGAATGAACCAAGATGACACATTCCTGTTCTTCAGATACAAAAAAGACCCAACACTTTAGTATTGAGTCTCTGGTATAACATCACCGATGGTCGTTCAAACCATGTAGTTTAAGGCTATTCCGCTGTTTTAAATTCGAATTTTACTCTCGACTTAGATTTCAACTCGTTGCAATCACCGTTGCAAAAATAGCTCGCCGTACCACAGGCTTGAAGCTTCTCAAGTTGGCTGCTGCACTCAGGGCAAAACCCAACTTTAGTAAAGTGAGCCTGACAACTTTCACAATGATACTTGCCATCCCAAGCTAGCTCAGACTGGCACTTAGGGCAGATATTTTCACTCATTAGCATTTCCTAATTCACTACTATTTTTACAATCTACTACCGCTGAGACTTCGCTTGCTTGATTTGGTACATGTTCTTATCAGCTTGTGCGATCAACTGGTCTAATCCTTGAGGATCTTTCTCACAAGACAACCCAACACTCACTGAGAACTGCACATCATTGATATAAAGCGCTTGTTGCAGTGCTTTCTCTAAGCTGTGGTAGAAGCTAACAACGCTTTCTTGATCATCAAAGCAAGAGAACACCACAAACTCATCGCCACCATAACGGCCTATCTTGGCACATGCTGTGGTTGCCTCATCAAGAACTTCGGCAACCGCCAACAGCACATCGTCACCGAAACTGTGGCCATAGGTATCATTTATCGATTTGAACTTATCGACATCAACAAACAAACACGCCATCACCTTTTCAGAAAAGCATCGCTTGGCCAACACTTTCTCCGCTTCATTAAACAATGCGAGACGATTCAAGCAATGGGTTAAAGAATCTCGATTAGCGAAAAAGTTTAGCTGGTTCTCCAGCTCAAACTTCTCTAGTGCTACCGAATACAGGGAAGCCAGTAGCTCTAAGATCTCGAGCTCAAATTCATGTGGTTCAGAGATGTACTGGCTATAAATAGCGAAGGTAACCAACACATTACCGCGCGACGAGATAATGGGGACCGACCAACAGGCATGTAAATTCGCTTGATTGGTTAAGACCAGAAAAGGTGCCCAGTTTGGGTGTGCATTTATGTTGGAGACCATCACTGCTTTCTTAAGCGCAGCTGCCTCGCCACAAGAGCCTATCCCCGCACCAATTCCTATCCCTTCAATCTGTTGATTGTAAAAATCAGGCAGGTTTGGGGCATACTCAAGGTGTAACGTTTAGACTCTGAGTTGAGCAGTAAAATTGAAGCCATGCGCTGCTCGGTAAGCTGAATAATCTTGTGATTTAAATCTTTGCGATCCATCCCAAGCGCAAGCTTCCGCAGCAAACTATTGACGGCTCGATGACCTTCTAATAAAAATTGTTGTTCCATTCACTAAGGCTTTCAATTGTGTAATCGGGTACAGCTTGTTCTTATGCAAGCTTGTTATTGGTTAATAATAGCACACTAAATTAGTACGACACACAATCGAAGATCATAGGTTGATCTTTCGCTTTATCTATTTTGATCAGCGATCTACCCCAAAAAGAATATTTATATCACCACACACCGAAAGCATAAGTTACATGTGCTGCATTTCAATTTCAAATAGTCATTTATATCAAAAGTGACATGTAAAAATAAAATAAACAGCATAAGCCATTTCGATCTGTAGTCTAAATCATCGAATTACATGCGTCAGCATTTCAATGTTTTGGCCATCTAGCTGGGTCAGCTTAACGGACAGCGCACCAAGTTCTGAGGTATTTCCAATGTGTGTGCCACCACAAGGAATAGTGACCTGAGTATCTGCGTCAAGCTGCCACTCCCAGTAACGAGAGTCTGTTAACGCCTCGCCTTCTAGTCTCATCGCAACTGGCGTCGGCTCTGCAAGCCAGCCCGCAAGCATTTGGTTGATATCAGCTTCGATGTCATCAAGATTTGCTAGCATGTCTGCAACGTTCAAACCGCGCTTCTTCAGGGTTTTGCCTAAGCGATACTTATCGGTACACAGCTCTGGAGTCACAAAGCTCGTCACTTGTGCATAACTATTGAAGTCGTAACTGCCAAGCGGATCTTTTCTGTCCGCATCTTTACGCCAGTAGCTCTCAGCCAATACTTTATTCAAGGCTAGGAAAGCGATGTGGCCAGCACTGTGACCACGGCTCAAACTGGCTTGGTACTCTTTATCAACCGACAACACGACTTCGTCGTTAACCTTAATCATAGAAGCAGATGTAGGTAGCTGGTGGACAACAACAAACGCCCACCCTTCCGTATCACGCTTAACAGGGATATCTGCTGCGATATGAAGCTTGCCAGTAGATTGTTCTATAGCACCAACAAGGCAGTCTTCAACGGGAAATTGCACGTCACCAACATTCACAAAGCCTTGGTCTGCAGGGTGATCGGGCCAAATATGACTCACTGGGTGGAAAGGTGTTACGTCGGCAATCAGGTAAGTTTTGCTGTCGTCGCTTTCAACGTACTGCGCTTTAGCATTGAGCTGCCAAGCCTGATGACAAAATTGAGTGATGGTTGGTGTGATTGCTGACACAGGTGTAATCAAATCGCTAGTAGTCATATCGTTCTTCTTCTGGAATCTAGTCTGATTCGTTGAGCCATGATGATAAAAACGTATTGTTATGGCTTAACGTGAATTTTGCTTAAAAAAATACCCGAGACAGGCTCGGGTATCAAATCTATTGGAAAGGTTTACTTACGACCTTTAACCATGCTCATCATACGCTTACGTTTACGTTCTTGAGAAATTGTCAGCTTGTTTGTCTTAGCTTCAAATGGGTTCTCGCTGTTCTGGAATTGAATGCGAATAGGTGTACCCATGATTTCTAGTGAACGACGGTAGTAGTTCATCAAGAATCGTTTGTATGAATCTGGCAAGTTACGAACTTGGTTGCCGTGGATAACGATAATCGGTGGGTTGTAGCCACCAGCGTGCGCGTATTTCAGTTTCACACGACGGCCACGAACCATAGGCGGTTGGTGATCATCAGTCGCCATCTTCATGATACGAGTTAGCACAGAAGTACCAACACGAGTAGTCGCTGACTTGTAAGCTTCTTGTACAGACTCAAACAAGTGACCAACACCTGTACCGTGAAGTGCAGAGATAAAGTGAATACGTGCGAAATCAACGAAGCCTAAGCGACGGTCTAGCTCTTTCTTAACGCGTTCTTTAACGTCGTTATCTAGGCCATCCCACTTGTTTACGGCAATAACAATTGAACGACCAGCGTTCAACGCAAAGCCTAGCAAGCTTAGATCTTGATCAGAGATGTTTTCGCGAGCATCGATAAGCAGCAATACAACGTTAGCATCTTCAATCGCTTTCAGTGTTTTAACCACTGAGAACTTCTCTACCGTTTCGTTGATGTTTTTACGACGACGAACACCCGCAGTATCGATTAGAACGTATTCACGCTCGTCACGCTGCATTGGGATGTAGATAGAGTCACGAGTCGTACCTGGCATATCGTAAACAACCACACGCTCTTCACCAAGAATACGGTTCGTTAGCGTTGATTTACCTACGTTAGGACGGCCAATGATCGCTAGTTTGATCGGTTGATCTTGAAGACGCTTGAATTCTGCTTCAGCTTCTTCTTCTGTAAATTCAACCTGCTCTTCTTCTTCGTCTTCAAACTCAGTTAAGTCGCTTACTTCGCCATTCTCAGCTTTTAGCGCTTCTGCGAATGGGTTAAGAGCAAGGTCAATAAGTGCAGTAACACCACGACCATGCGCCGCAGCGATTTGGTACATGTCTTCTACACCTAGTTGCCAGAAGTCAGCACTTGCAGCATCAGGGTCGATACCATCAACCTTGTTTACTACTAGCATTGAAGGCTTTTCTAGTTGACGTAGGTGCTTAGCAATCGCCACGTCTGAAGGTGTTAGACCCGCACGGCCATCTACCATAAATAGAACGACATCAGCTTCATCAATCGCCGCTAGCGACTGTTCAGCCATTTTAGTTTCAACACCTTCTTCAGTACCGTCGATACCGCCAGTGTCAATAACAATAAAGTCATGCTCGCTAAAATGAGCATGACCGTATTTACGGTCACGCGTTAAGCCAGGGAAATCCGCAACCAATGCATCACGAGTTCGAGTCAATCGGTTAAATAACGTAGATTTACCTACGTTCGGACGCCCTACTAGAGCAACAACAGGTACCATAACAACCTCTACAATTTCTTCTCTAAATGTAGTTATAGGTAAGCACTTGTTCGCAAGTTTAAACTCTTACCTATAACCACACGGTTTATTAATTTTTAACAACAAAACGGCTCCTGGCTGTTACCAACCAGGAGCCGACTGTGAATTATATCACGCTTTTATTGGCTAATCGTTAGTTTCTTTACATCGCCATTGCGAGTCGTCACTAAGTAGCCTTCAGGCAGTTCAATTGGTGCAACCGCAAAGCCGCTATCATCGACAAGCTGTTGAGCAACAAACTCACCCGATGAACGATCCAACCAGTGCAGATAACCTTCAGTATCACCCACGACTACATAACCATTAATAATAGCAGGTGCTGTCAGTAAGCGGTTTTCTAACAATGGAGTGCTCCACAGTTCAGTACCACTACGCGCATCAACCGCAACCACATGGTCTTTGTCGGTAACAACGAACAAACGGCTACCATCACTTGCTAAATCAATCGCTGATGAGTAGTTACGTTTCCAAATTGGCTTACCAGAACGAAGGTCGATAGCAATCAGCTGACCATTGATACCTACGGTATACAGGGTGCCACCAAGAACAATTGGAGATGCATCAACATCAACCAAACGATCAATTTCCGTTGCACCTTTTGGTGTGCCTACTGGCTGTTGCCAAATAAGCTGACCACGATCAACGATAGCCGCAGCTAGACGACCATTTGCTGTACCCCAGAATACACCACCAGAAACTGCAACAGGCGAGCTATCGCCACGCAGTGTTAGGCTTGGTACTTCCGTACTGATGGTCCATTTTTGTTCACCGCTTGCTTGATCTAACGCGATCAACATACCGCGACTGGTATGAACAATGACCATGTTGCTATCAGTTGCTGGGGATGCAAGCACCTCGCCATTGACTGATACACGCCACAGCTCTTCACCGGTCGATTCTTCCAGTGCGATCACTTCGCCATTTTCAGAACCAACAAAAACTTTACCGTAAGCCGCCGTTAAGCCACCCGATAAACGAGCCAATACGTCTTTCTCAAGATCGACTTTCCACAGCGCTTTACCTGTATCAGGATCAAGCGCTTTAACCATACCTTCACGGCTTGCAACAAACACTTTGTCGTAAGCCAATTCTGGCGTTAGTTTTGAAAAGTAGTGACCAACACCATCACCAACCGACGTAGACCATTCCTGACTAGGAGTGAACTCGCTGTTTACCGTTGGGACTGGAGCCATGATTACGGTGTCTTCTTCACCCGCACAGCCAGCTAGTAGGCCAAGAGCAATCGCACACAACGCCGCTTTTGGAAACATCTTCTTCATTCAAAGCGCCTTATTTAGCTAGGTCGTCAAGTTTGATTTGAAGCGTTTGGCTAGCGTCAACAGCTTGCTGTGCTTCTGTGTAAGCACTGTATGCTGCGTCTGTGTCGCCTTTACGAAGTGAGATATCACCACGCAGTTCAGCAACACGGCCTTTCCAAGATTCATCTGTCATAGCAGCAAGATCAGTCAGTGCTGCGTCAAATTCACCTTGCTCAGCTTTAATACGTGCAACACGGTAAGTAAGTAGTGGCGCAAGTGCCGCGTCCTTAGTTGCCGATTTTGCCCACTCGAGCTGTTCAAGTGCCGCCGCTAGATCGCCTGCTTGTACTTGTACTTTTGCTAGTTGCATAGCAGCAAGTACTGAGTACTCAGCATCTTTGTTTGCGTCGATGAAAGCTTGAATATCAGATTGAGCATCAACACCCTTAACATCAAGAGCTGAAATTACAGAGGTGTAGCTTTCTGAAGCTGCTTCACGCGCTTCAACTACTGAATCTTGGTAATAGCGCCAGCCAAATAGACCACCTAAACCAATAACCGCACCAAAGATTACGGCTTTACCGTTCTCTTTCCACCAATCTTTAATGGCTTCAACTTGTTGCTCTTCGCTATCGTAAAGTTCCACTTCCTGTCCTCTTTAATTCTTTAAACGCCAGCATAGTGCTGACGTTAGTATTCATTATGAGCGTTTGCTCAATGGCTAATTAGATTAGCGCAGCAACTTTCTCTGCAACTTCCGTTTGAGACACGGTTTCTTGCTCGCCGCCAACCAGATCTTTTAGCACAACTGTATTGTCAGCAACTTCGTTCTCACCAAGTACCAGCGCCACAACAGCACCTACTTTGTCAGCACGTTTGAATTGCTTCTTGAAGTTACCACCACCGAAGTGGTTCATTACACGCACGCCTTCAACGGTGTCGCGTAATTGATTCGCTAACTGCATGCCCGCGATCATAGTACCTTCGCCAGCAGCAACTACGTATACATCAACGCTACGACGAACTTCTGTTAGCTCTAGCGTTTCCATCATAAGAACCAAACGCTCTAGACCCATTGCGAAGCCAACTGCATTGGTTGCTTTGCCGCCTAGTTGCTCAACAAGACCATCGTAACGACCGCCGCCACATACTGTACCTTGAGCACCAAGGCTGTCTGTGATCCACTCAAATACAGTGCGGTTGTAGTAATCTAGGCCACGTACTAGACGCTCATTAACTTGGTATTCGATACCAACAGCGTCAAGAAGTTCACACAAACCAGCAAAATGTTGCTTCGATTCTTCACCTAGATATTCAGATAGTCGAGGTGCGTCACCTAAGATAGCTTGAACATCAGGGTTCTTAGTATCAAGTACACGTAGAGGGTTAGTGTGCATGCGACGTTTGCAGTCTTCGTCAAGCACATCAATGTGTTGCTCAAGGAAAGCCACTAACGCAGTGCGGTAGCTAACGCGATCTTCTTGAGAACCGATTGAGTTCAGCTCTAGGCGAACGTGCTTGTCGATGCCTAGCTCACGCCATAGACGTGCTGTCATCATGATAAGTTCTGCGTCAACGTCTGGACCGTCTAGGCCAAACACTTCAACACCACATTGGTGGAATTGACGGTAACGACCTTTTTGAGGACGCTCGTGACGGAACATAGGGCCCATGTACCATAGGCGCTGTTCATCACGGTTGATAAGGCTGTTTTGAATACATGAACGAACACAACCTGCTGTGCCTTCTGGACGCAGCGTTAGGCTATCGCCATTGCGGTCGTCAAAGGTGTACATCTCTTTAGAAACAACGTCTGTCTCTTCACCAACTGCACGGCTAAATAGGTTTGTTTCTTCAACGATAGGCATACGTACTTCGTTGTAACCGTATGCACTCACCACGTTTTTAACTGCGCTTTCTACTTTCTGCCACAGTGGTGATTGAGTTGGAAGGCAGTCGTTCATGCCTCGAATTGCTTGAATATTTTTAGCCACAGTATTTATTCCGTAATTTCTCACGACCAGGTGTTAGTGCGAATAGACAATCACACCCCATCGCGTTGTATTAATCTTCTAAGTTTTCTACATCAATGCGATTTGCTTTATCAAGCACTGACGCTTTTGCACGAATCTTAGCTTCAAGTTTGTCGACAAGGTCATCGTTGTCGAAGCGCTCTTTCTGACGCTTACCATCTTCGTAGAAGGCACTCTTACGTGCACTACCAGCTAAACCTAAGTGAGACACTTCAGCTTCACCAGGGCCGTTAACCACACAACCGATGATAGATACGTCCATTGGAGTGATCACGTCTTCTAGGCGCTCTTCAAGGGCATTAACGGTGTTAATAACATCGAACTCTTGACGAGAACAGCTCGGACACGCAATGAAGTTGATGCCACGCGAACGAATGCGCAAAGATTTAAGAATATCAAAGCCAACTTTGATCTCTTCAACCGGATCAGCCGCTAGCGATATACGCAGCGTATCGCCGATACCTTCAGAAAGAAGCATACCTAAACCTACCGCTGACTTCACAGAGCCTGCACGCGCACCACCCGCTTCGGTAATACCAAGGTGGAGAGGTTGATCAATCTGCTTAGCCAGCAAACGGTAAGAACCGACAGCAAGGAATACATCAGAAGCCTTCACGCTGACTTTGAATTGATCAAAGTTCAGACGGTCTAGGATATCTACATGACGCATTGCTGATTCAACAAGCGCTTCTGCTGTAGGTTCTGTGTATTTCTCTTGGATCTCTTTCTCAAGAGAACCGCCGTTAACACCAATACGAATCGGAATATTCATATCACGTGCACAATCAACAACTGAGCGGATACGGCTTTCGTTACCGATGTTACCTGGGTTGATACGCAGACAGTCAACGCCGTATTCCGCCACTTTAAGTGCGATACGGTAGTCGAAGTGAATATCAGCAACCAAAGGAACAGAGACCTGCTGCTTGATTAGCTTAAAGGCTTCAGCTGCATCCATAGTCGGTACAGATACGCGAACGATATCAGCGCCAACTTTTTCCAGAGCTCTAATTTGAGCAACGGTCGCGGCTACATCTGTTGTTCTTGTGTTGGTCATGGATTGCACAGCAATTGGTGCACCATCACCGATCGGCACATCACCCACATAAATACGGGTTGATTTGCGACGAATAATAGGAGATTCGTGTTGCATATTAACTCTAAGGTAAGGTTATTCTAGCTACTTTGCCTGAAGTATACCCAGAAAGGTCGACAGGTTCACTTGCAAATGTCATTGATACGCCTTCTGGCGCACCTAGAATCACTTTATATGGCGCAGTTCCTGATAGATTTAACGACTGACCTGCTTTTTTGATGCCAGTCGACAAGGTTTTACCCGTTGCATCTTTTACTTGGATCCAGCAATCAGCGGTGAACTGCATCACTAGTTCGTAAGCCACAGCTTCAGGAGCCGTGCTAGCTTCAACCGTTTCTGCATTCGCAGCAGCTTCAGCAGTTGGTTCAGTCTCTGTTGTTTGTTGTGCAGAAGTTTCGTCAGCTGGAGTAACAGCATCTGAACTTTCTTCCGCATCGCTTATCGCAGCAAGGCCTTCAGCACCTTCAACAACAGAAGCACCCGCTTCGTTTTGTTCAGCTTCAATCACTTCCAAAGAGGTGAATTCAGGGGCAAGTGATTCTTCTACCGCTAGCTCTTCTGAGCTTTCAGTATTCGCTAAAGATTGAGATAGGGTGTCTTGCTGTTGGTTCTGCCACCACCAAAGTGAGGAGATACCCGCAATGACCGCAAAAATGCTCCAAGTCAGGATCATAATACGGCTGTTGTGCTTCTCGGTTTTGGTCTTACGAGAAAAACTCAGCATTTCTTGCTCTTGATGCTGAGCATCACCGGCATGATGCAGCGCACTCAATACGACTTTTTCGTCAAGATTGACGTATTTCGCGTATGAACGAATATAGCCACGCATAAACGTCGCCACTTGATCTGACTCGAATTGGTTTTCTTCAATTTGTTGGATCAGAGTAACGCGAAGTTTCAAGCGATCAGAAATCTGCTTTTGCGTTAAACCAAGAGATTCTCGTTTGTTCTTAAGCAGCGTTCCCGCTTCCAAAGCTGGAGCTACGTTTTCTTGCGCTTGTGTATCTTGTTCTGTGTTCATAGAGAGTGAACTTCTAAAGTATTATCGCAGGTTGAGGAGAGCGTTTTCTTATTGTCGTTTAAGCTCAATCTAACAACCCACGTTATGTGGAATTTTTCCTGCTATCTAAATCATCAACCCTTAAAGGCGAACATCATTCATTTATTATGGATGACCTTCTCAGGAAGCTAGTTTATCAAGTAGCCAACCTAAATAGACATATTGATGATCAGTAGCAAGCGAGCACTTAAATTAATTTAAGATTAGTTAATCATAAGCTAATGCCATTACAAGGCAAAAACACTTTAAACAAAATTTACCGTCAGCTCATGGTTTTGTCCAAAATTTGACGAAAAATGTAAGAAAGCGTGGGCAAGAAGTCCAAAAAATCAAAAACTGCACCCCAGAAAAGCAACAAGCCAGAAGTAAGACTTCTGGCTTGTTTAGGTTCTAATCGCGTTTTATAGCGCTTTTACTTCAATCACACCACCGGCAATCAAGTTCGCTTCAGAGGCTGCTTTGATCATTTTGGTACGTTTGGTTCTATCAATCACATCACCGACTAACTGACCACACGCGGCATCAATATCATCACCACGAGTCTTACGAACGGTTACTGTGTAGTTGTATTCCATCAGCGTTTTTTGGAAGCGATCAATACGAGAGTTGCTTGGCTTCTTATAAGGCGAACCCGGGTAAGGGTTGAATGGAATCAAGTTGATCTTACAAGGCGTCTCTTTCATTAGCTCTGCAAGTTCACGTGCGTGGTCCATATCATCATTCACATGATCCAATAGCACGTACTCAACCGTTACTTTACCGCGGTTAGCGTTTGAAGATGCAATGTAACGACGAACAGATGCTAGGAAGTCTTGGATATCCCAACGGTCGTTGATCGGCATGATTTGGCTACGTAGTGCATCGTTTGGCGCATGTAGAGAAATAGCCAATGCGACATCGATGTTGTCTGTCATTTGGTCAAGGCCAGAAACAACACCAGAAGTTGATACGGTTACACGACGCTTAGACAGTGCGAAACCTAGATCATCAAGCATGATTTCTAATGATGGCATTAGGTTCTTCATGTTCAATAGAGGCTCGCCCATACCCATCATTACAACGTTAGTAATTGGACGACGACCGGTTTCTTTTTCTAGGCCGATTTCGCGAGATGCACGCCAGATTTGGCCAACAATCTCTGAAACTTTTAGGTTACGGTTGAAGCCTTGTTGAGCTGTAGAACAGAACTTACATTCAAGTGCACAACCAACCTGTGAAGATACACATAGCGTCGCACGGTCACCATCTGGGATGTATACCGTTTCAACGTCTTGGTCGCCAACGCTCATCGCCCATTTAATTGTGCCATCTGAAGAGTGTTGAGCTTCAGAAACAACAGGTGCAACAATCTCACAGCGACGTTGAAGTTTCTCACGTAACTTTTTGTTGATGTTATTCATTTGTTCGAAGTCATCGACACCGAAGTGATAAATCCACTTCATCACTTGCTCTGCTCGAAACGCTTTCTCATTCAGTTCTTCTGTGAAAAATTTACGAAGACCTTTACGATCAAAATCGAGTAGATTGACTTTAGCTGTGGTCATGATGCCTCTCAATGACGGAACAATAATTAAGGGCGCGAATTGTACAGGCTTTACGCAACTTCAACAAGCATTGTAAAACCCTGTGTTTATTAAGACATTCAAACTTAAGCGATTAAAATTTGAACAATTGTATTTATCGGCCTGAGATTACCCAATTTAAACAAAGATTCCCGATTACACTCCTTCGTCGCTTTCGGGAATGACGTAAATAATCACCAATTGCTCGATAATATTTACCACGAGATGGTTGCTCCAAAGTTCCCCGTCATTCCAGAACTGAGGAACGAAGTATCTGGAATCTCCAATAACAAAAACAGATTCCCGATTACGCTCCTTCGTCGCTTTCGAGAATGACGACTAAATTGATTATCGAGAGCGTAAAATCCACTTACAAAAAAGGCCTCACCGAAGTGAAGCCTTTAGAATCATTTGCTGTGCCGATTATTGAGCTGGGCGTGGGCAAATTTCAGATTCTGGGAAGAAGAATTCGATTTCGCGAGCTGCAGACTCAGGGCTGTCGCTGCCGTGTACTGAGTTGTAACGCATGCTGATTGCGTAGTCAGCACGGATAGTGCCACATGCCGCTTCTTCTGGGTTTGTTTTACCCATAAGCTCACGGTAACGAGCGATAGCGTTTTCGCCTTCAAGCACTTGAACCATGATAGGACCAGAAGTCATAAACTCTTTAAGAGCCGGGAAGAACTCTTTGCCTTCGTGTTCAGCGTAGAAGCCACTCGCTTGCTCTTCAGTAAGACGAACCATTTTAGCAGCAATAATTTCTAGGCCTGCTTTTTCGATACGGTGGTAGATTTCACCAACAAGGTTACGCTTAACTGCATCCGGCTTAACAATTGAGAACGTTCTTTCTAGAGCCATAGGGATTCCTTCACTTCATTTTTTTGTTATTAAATACTGAAATTACTGAGATCTTTCGATCTGAGCTTTATGAATGAGCGGCACAAAATACCGCTCACCCTTATTATTATTTTGCTTGGTCGATAAGAAGACGAGCCAGTGTGCGAACGCCCATACCCGTTGCGCCTGCCGCCCACTTGTCACTTGCTGACTTACGGTAAGTACCCGCGCAATCCATATGAATCCAACCTTTTTTGTAATCATCTACAAAGTAAGAAAGGAATGCCGCTGCTGTACTTGCACCCGGTGTGTAATCGCCTGTGCTGATGTTTGAAAGATCAGCAAAGTTTGAAGGCAACATACCACGGTGGAAATCAGCAAGAGGCAGTGGCCATAAGCCTTCTTTCTCTTGGTTTGCCGCTGTTAGCGCTTGGTGAGACAACTCATCATCGAAGCTTAATAGTGCGTGGTAGTCGTTACCTAATGCGTTTTTAGCCGCGCCTGTTAGCGTTGCACAGTCGATGATCAGCTCAGGGCTTTGTGCACTTGCGTACATCAGGCCATCAGCTAGCACTAAGCGACCTTCCGCATCAGTGTTCATGATCTCAACTGTTTTACCGTTTTTGTAGGTAATGATATCGCCAAGCTTCAATGCGCGACCAGAGATCATGTTCTCTGCACAACATAGAATAAGCTTGATGCGCTTGTTAAGACCGCGTTCAATCGCAAGACCTAAACCACCAGTAATCGTTGCTGCGCCACCCATGTCAGCTTTCATCGCTGTCATGAATTGGCCTGGCTTGATACTGTAACCGCCCGAATCGAACGTAATACCTTTACCGACTAAACAAGCAAATACAGGTGCGTTTTCATCGCCTGTTGGGTTGAAGTCCAGTTGCAGCATTGCTGATGTACGCTCAGAGCCACGGCCGACCGCGTAGATGCCTTCCCAACCTTCGGTTAGTAGATCCTTGTCTTTAACAATCTTCGCTTTAACAGTGCCCGCTGGTGCCACTGACTTGATGTATTCTGCAGCCATTGTCGCAAGTTGACGAGGTGCCACTTCTTCAGCGGTTTTATTGATAATGTCACGCGTCCAGTCAGTTGCGCGAATACGAGCTTCAAGCTCAGTTTGATCGGCTTCTGAAAGTGCATCCCATTCCAATGCATTCTTTTTCTTTGGTCCACGGTAGCCTTGGTAGAAAGCCCAAACGCTTTCTAGAACCCAACCTTCACCACGAAGTGAAACGAATGCGATACCTTGTCCGTCAAGCGTACGACCCGCACGTTGAACTGCGCCTAGATCGTGGCCTTCACCAATGTGAATTGTCGCTCCCGCTTCTGAGAACGATAAAATAGCTCTTGCTCCCCACTGAGGCTGGGCAGCTTCTTGACTTAAAAATACTGGCATCTGTGTAGACATGATTTCTCCTTGTCATGAACCACTTCGAGAGTGTGATTCTGATTATTTTTTATTAGCTCACTGATGTTAGCATTATGTAGGAGGAAAATGTCATTTTGATAAAAAAACGGACCATAAGGTCCGCTTTTTTTAGTAAGAATTGTTAACTTGGCTGCGTTTTATATTGGACTGATGCCAACCCGCGACCAAATCATCAGATAAGAGGATTAATCCATCTCATCCATCCAGCACAAAATAATAGCCTCTAAGATTTTCTCATTCGAGTGGTTAGGCTCGTCGTCGAACTCTTCAAGGTCTAGCACCCATTGATGCAGATCGGTAAAACGTACCGTTTTAGGATCAGTATCAGGGTACAAATCACATAGCTCAATTGCGATATCTCGCGAATCAATCCACTTCAAGCTCATAACACTTCCTTATATTTATCAGCGACGCTTGGTCACCTTTATGATCTATATTCTAGGCCAGTTTTCTTAGTATGTTTGTCTAAGCAATAACTCTCTCAGTCATCGCTGTATTAGCCATGACTGAGAACAGGTTCTTAATGGTCTTCAGAAGCCAGGTTCAACGTGTACTTTGGAATCTCTACAACAAGATCCGTATCAGCCACTTTAGCTTGGCAACCCAAGCGAGATTCCATCTCTAAGCCCCATGCTTTATCTAGCATGTCGTCTTCTAGATCATCACTCTCTTCTAAAGAATCAAAACCTTCACGAATCACAACGTGACATGTTGTACATGCGCACGATTTCTCACATGCGTGTTCAATACCAATACCGGCCTTCAGTGCAACATCAAGAACCGTCTCACCAGTTTTTGCTTCTAAAACAGCGCCTTCTGGACATAGATCTTCGTGAGGTAAAACAATAATCTTTGGCATGTTTATCTATTCTCTAACTATTAAATATTATCGACTGACTGACCTGACAGTGCAGCACGAATTGATTTATCCATACGACGAGAAGCAAAGTCTTGGCTCGCTTTGTCGGTATTCTTAATTTCTAGTTCAATAGCATCAGCGTTGTCGCCATTACGCACTTCAATCAGTGCTTCAATCGCTTGAACAAGTTGTTGTTTGCCTTGCTCATCAAGTAGCTCGTCACCGTCGGCTTGCATTGCAGCGATAAGGCCTTCGATAACGCGATCCGCTTCTACGCGTTGCTCAGCAAGAGCACGCGCTTGCATGTCTTCTTTTGCAAACGTCATCGAATCTTTCAGCATGCTAGCCACTTCGTTGTCGCTTAGACCGTAAGAAGGCTTAACTTGGATTTCAGCTTGAACGCCAGTGCTCTTCTCCATTGCGGTAACCGATAGCAGGCCATCAGCATCCACTTGGTAAGTAACACGAATATGAGCAGCACCTGCAGTCATCGGCGGGATGCCTTTCAGAGCAAATCGAGCCAGTGAACGACAGTCATCAACCATCTCACGCTCGCCTTGCACGGTGTGTACTGTCATTGCAGTTTGACCGTCTTTGAACGTGGTAAATTCTTGTGCGCGAGCAACAGGGATCGTGGTGTTACGAGGGATGATCTTTTCGACTAAGCCACCCATGGTTTCGATACCCAGTGACAGAGGGATAACATCCAATAGCAGCATCTCAGAGTCAGGCTTGTTGCCAACTAAGATATCCGCTTGAATCGATGCGCCAATCGCAACCACTTCATCAGGGTTAATACTGGTTAATGGAGTACGACCAAAGAAGCCACCGACCATTTCACGAACAAGTAAGGTACGAGTTGAACCACCTACCATCACGACTTCTAGTACTTCATCCGCGTCAACTTCCGCATCTTTCAGTGCTCGGCGGCACGAAAGCAGCGTTTTCTTAACTAGTGGCTTGATGATCTCTTCGAACTCTTCACGAGTTAAAGAGCCAGACCAACCTAGTGCTTCAACATTAACGCTTTCAGCTTCAGATAAGCCAATCTTCGCTTCTGTTGCTGCGTCTAGAAGAATACGGTTCTGTTCTGCTGTCAGCTCTAACAAGCCCATTTGCTCTTGGAAATGATCCGCAACTAAATGGTCAAAGTCATCGCCGCCTAATGCAGAGTCACCACCGGTTGCTAAAACTTCGAAGACACCTTTAGACAGGCGTAGGATAGAGATATCAAACGTACCACCGCCTAAGTCATAAACAGCGATTACCCCTTCTTTACCTGAATCCAAGCCATAAGCAATCGCGGCTGCAGTGGGTTCATTAAGAAGACGTAACACATGAAGACCAGCAAGTTGCGCTGCGTCTTTGGTACCTGCACGTTGTGCATCATCAAAGTACGCAGGGACGGTAATCACGGCACCAGCCAATTCACCACCTAACGTCGACTCAGCACGTTGACCGAGTGCACGAAGAATATCTGCAGATACTTGAATTGGGTTCTTATTTCCTTGCGCTGTGTTAATCACAGGCAGGCCATTATCACTTTCTTCAAACTGATATGGCAGAGATGGGTATCGCTGTTGAATATCTGACAGTGAACGACCGATTAATCGCTTAACTGAGATAATGGTATTTTTAGGATCAGTTTGTGCATTTACACGCGCTTCATCACCAGTGGTGTACGACTCTGACTGATAGTGAACAACGGAAGGGAGAATACTGCGACCTTGTTGATCAACAAGCGTGCTTGCCTCACCACTGCGCACTGACGCAACCAATGAGTTTGTTGTACCTAAATCAATACCCACTGCAAGCTTGTGCTGGTGAGGAGCGGCGCTTTGCCCTGGTTCTGCAATCTGAAGTAGTGCCATGGATGTGTCCTTGTTATACGAACTAGCCGATCAAACGATCTTCAACTAACTCGATTTCATTCTTTAATTTTGCAATAAACTTAAGCTTTCTTACTCGGTCTGCAGCTTCTAACCAAGCTTCGCTGTCGAGTTCTTGTTGGATAGCGCTTAATTGTTGTTTATACATTTTGCTAACCTTTCCTTCAAATGCAAACAAAGCATCTTCAGGATCAGAACTGTCGGCGATATCTTCCAGCTCTTCACGCAATTCCATTTGCTCCATCAGGAACATAGGATCTTGCATAGTCTGCTGCTCACCACGAATATCCTCACCATGTTGAACTAACAGGTATTCAGCGCGGCTGACTGGATTTTTCAACACCTGGTACGCATCATTGATTTGCGCAGCTTTTTGCACAGCCAGCAAGCGATCTCGCTCAGAAGCCGTGGCAAATTTATCAGGGTGGAATTGGCGTTGCAGATCTCTAAACTGAGAAGAAAGAAGGCTACCATCCAGTTGAAACTGAAGTGGTAGCCCAAATAATTCGAAATGATTCATGTAACGGTGGTCCTAAGTTTAGGCTCTTTACTTAGAGCCTAATTTTATTCTTCGCTCATTATAAACGCTCAACGATTGAGGCGTTTATACATTGAAGCTCTCACCACAACCACATTCGCCTTTCGCGTTAGGGTTGTTGAATTCAAAACCTTCGTTTAGGCCTTCTTTTACGTAATCAAGCTCAGTACCGTCTAGGTAAACTAGGCTCTTTGGATCAATGATGACCTTAACACCTGAATGCTCGAACACTTCGTCTTCTTCGTTGAGCTCGTCAACGAATTCCAGTACATACGCCATACCCGAACAGCCAGTAGTTTTTACCGCTAAGCGCAACCCGATACCTTTACCTCGGTTATCTAGGAAAGCTTGAACTCGGCTTGCTGCCGTATCTGTCATGGTGATGGCCATACTACAACCTTGTGTTTTATATAAATTGAGAACTCAGGGGGAGCACAAAGGGTGCTCCCAAATATTACTTTTTTGAAGTGATTACGTTGTAGAAACGATTAGTGCTTCTTTTTGTAATCCGCAACCGCTGCTTTGATTGCATCTTCAGCAAGAATTGAACAGTGAACTTTCACTGGTGGCAACTCTAGCTCTTCTGCGATTTCAGAGTTTTTAATAGCAGCTGCTTCATCAATACTTTTACCTTTAACCCACTCAGTGACTAGTGAGCTAGAAGCGATTGCGCTACCGCAACCGTAAGTCTTGAATTTTGCGTCTTCAATAATACCTTCTGCAGATACTTTGATTTGCAGTTTCATTACGTCACCACAAGCTGGTGCGCCAACCATGCCGCTACCTACACTTGGATCTTCTTTATCAAACGAACCTACGTTACGTGGGTTTTCGTAGTGATCAATTACTTTTTCGCTATATGCCATGATAGTTACCTCGAATCCTCTATTTCCGTGAGATTAGTGATGAGCCCACTCAACAGTGTTCAAATCAATCCCTTCTTTATACATATCCCATAGAGGAGACATGTCGCGTAATTTATTTACTGCTACACGGATTTGTGCAATCGCGTAGTCGATTTCTTCTTCCGTAGTGAAACGGCCGAATGAAAAACGTACTGAGCTGTGTGCCAGTTCATCGTTTAAGCCAAGAGCGCGTAAAACGTATGAAGGCTCAAGACTCGCTGATGTACATGCAGAACCTGATGATACCGCTAAGTCTTTTAAAGACATAAGCAGAGATTCACCTTCAACGAAAGCAAAGCTCACGTTTAGGTTATGTGGTACACGTTGATCTAAGTCGCCATTTACCGTTACTGCTTCTAGATCTTGAACCCCTTTCAATAGACGCTCGCGAAGTGCTAGTGCGTGGTCATAATCTTTCTGCATGTCTTGTTTAGCGACAGCAAAAGCTTCACCCATACCCACGATTTGGTGAGTAGCAAGCGTACCAGAACGGAAACCACGTTCGTGACCTCCACCGTGCATCTGTGCTTCAAGACGAATACGTGGCTTACGACGAACGTACAAAGCACCAATGCCTTTAGGGCCGTATGCTTTGTGTGCAGAAAGAGAGATAAGGTCAACTTTCATCTCTTTTACATCTAGTGGGATTTTACCCGCAGACTGAGCCGCATCAACGTGGAAGATGATCTTGCGTGAACGACATAATTCGCCGATTGCAGAGATATCTTGGATTACACCAATCTCGTTGTTTACGTGCATGATAGAAACAAGAACCGTATCTTCACGCATTGCTGCTTGTAGCTTGTCTAAATCAATGATGCCGTTTGCTTCAGGCTCAAGGTAAGTCACCTCAAAACCTTCACGCTCTAGTTGGCGACATGGATCAAGAACCGCTTTATGTTCTGTTTTACACGTGATTACGTGCTTACCTTTCTTCTCGTAAAAGTGCGCTGCACCTTTGATAGCAAGGTTGTCTGACTCTGTAGCACCTGACGTGAAAACAATCTCACGTGGGTCTGCATTTAGTAGATCGGCAATTTGCTCACGAGCATTATCTACTGATTCTTCTGCCTGCCAGCCGTAACGGTGTGAACGAGATGCAGGGTTACCGAAGTTACCGTCCATCGTCATGCACTGAACCATTTTTTCAGCAACACGTGGATCGACTGGGCATGTAGCTGAATAGTCAAAGTAAATAGGCAGTTTCATTTTCTACTCCAATGTAAAAACTGACCGCTAAGAGCGGGCATTAACACCGTGAGGTGCTGCACTAATCGTTGTAGTGCTCGTATTTTTATGTGCAAAACCATTATTAACCGCAAGATCGATATCTTGACGATCAGAAATCTCTAAAACTTCGTTATCTTTCATTAGCTCACCGAGCGTAATGTCATTTAAGAAGCTGCTGATTCGGGAGCTTAAATCACGCCAAAGAGTGTGAGTTAAACAACGACTACCACCTTGGCAATCTGCTCGACCGTGACACTTAGTTGCATCAACTGATTCGTCTACTGCAGCAATTACAGTTCCGACAGCGATGTCGCTCGCTTCAGCACCTAAACGGTAACCACCGCCAGGACCACGAACACTAGCAACTAAGCCAGCTTTACGTAACTTAGAAAATAGCTGTTCTAAGTAAGATAATGAGATGCCCTGTCGCTCTGAAATATCAGCCAGAGGAACTGGGCTTTTTTGCGAATGCAGTGCTACATCTAGCATAGCTGTTACCGCATATCTTCCTTTAGATGTAAGTTTCATATCACACCGAATCCACATTGTTTATGTGGTTGGAATCTTCCCATACCTGACTAAATTGGTCAAGTATTTAGTTGACTATTTTAGTCAAGTATTCACCCTTAGGGTTTGTGTGGTTTTTATTTGTCGTTTTTGCTCTTCTCAATTGAAGTCAAAATGCCGCGTAGAGTGTTGATCTCTTGCAACTCTGGACGAGCTCGACTGAACAGACGACGTAGTTTATTCATCACCTGACCTGGCTTATCCTTAGAGATAAATTGGGTATCAATGATCACTTTTTCAAGGTGCTCATAGAACATTTCTAGTTCTTCGTGACGAGGGTACTCATCTTGTTGCTGTGGCTGATATTGGCTAGCGACCATATCAAGGTGAGCTACACGCACTTCGTAGCTCAGAGTCTGCACTGCCATTGCTAGGTTTAGCGAGCTGTATTCAGGGTTAGCTGGGATACATACATGGAAGTGGCACTTCTGAAGCTCATCGTTAGTCAAGCCAGTACGTTCACGGCCGAACACTAATGCGACTGGGTGCTTTTGACCTTCAATCGCAAACTTTTGTCCACACTCACGAGGCTCAAGCATTGGCCATTCAAGCGTACGTGAACGTGCACTCGAACCAACCACCAAACCACAGTCTTTTACGGCTTCGTCTAATGTAGAAACGATAGTCGCGTTTTCTGCGATGTCACCTGCACCCGCAGCCAGTGCTAAGGTCTGCTCGTCAACTTCACATTGAGGGTCTACAAGAACTAATTGACTCAAACCCATCACTTTCATTGCGCGAGCTGCTGATCCGATATTTCCCGAATGAGACGTACCAACCAGAACGACTTTTACATTGTCTAACATGCTATATGACACCACTTTAAAAATAATCGCGAGATATTAACACATAGCAAAGTAAAATGGTCAGACCCTTCGCGTAATGTGAAACCAAGAGTTCAAAAAATAACCACTTCCCTTTTGGTAAAACTTTGGTATACTCGCCGCCGCTTTAAATTGTTCTTTAACATCTTGTGGGAAAAACCATATGCATCCAATGCTAAACATTGCGATACGCGCTGCGCGTAAAGCTGGCAACCATATTGCTAAATCTCTAGAAACAACTGATAAGATCGAATCGTCTCTAAAAGGTAACAACGATTACGTTACTAACATTGCTCAAGAAGCTGAGTACATGATCATTGAGACAATCAAAGCATCTTACCCAGAGCACAGCATTATTTCTGAAGAGAAAGGCCTGACTGAAGGTAAAGACTCTGATGTACAATGGATCGTTGACCCACTGGATGGCACCAACAACTTTGTAAAAGGTTTCCCTCACTTCTCTGTATCTATCGCTGTTCGCATGAACGGTCGTACAGAAGTTGCTTGTGTTTATGACCCAATGCTAAACGAGCTATTCACAGCTCAACGTGGCGCTGGCGCTCAACTTAACAACGCTCGTATGCGTGTTACTCAACTAAAAGACCTTCAAGGTACTGTTCTAGCGACTGGTTTCCCATTCAAGCAAAAACAACACTCTGAATCTTTCATGAAGATCATCTCTGGTCTATTCATCGACTGTGCTGATTTCCGTCGTACAGGTTCTCCTGCTCTTGACCTATGTTACCTAGCAGCTGGCCGTGTTGATGGTTACCTAGAACTTGGCCTTAAGCCATGGGATCTAGCAGCTGGCGATCTAATCGCTCGTGAAGCTGGTGCTATCATGACTGACTTTGCTGGCGGTACTGATTACATGACTTCTGGTAATGTTGTTGCTTCAAGCGCACGTGGTGTTAAGTCTATTCTTAAGCACGTTCGTGAGAACGCTAACGAAGGTATGCTGAAGTAATTCAGACCTTACGTTAACGCTCCCTATTTTAAGGGCGCATAAAAATTCCAAAGCCTCGCTATATAGCTATAGCGAGGCTTTTTTGTATCTGCGATACGAGATACGAGATACGAGATACGAGATACGAGATACGAGATACGAGATACGAGATACGAGATACGAGATACGATCAGGATGTCTCTTAGTGAAATGAAGTTCAACATACTTCAACGCTAAATTGTATTGAGCTTCCCTAGAATACAGACGTAAAAAAACCGCTAGTTGCCTAGCGGTTTTTTTGGTTTAGCGAAACTTATTAAGCCAAGGCCTAAGGCATCTCGTCAAACTCTTCACCTTCTTTGTCCACTTGTGGTGGCATTAGGTGTTCACGCGTAATACCTAACTTCATAGCCAGTGCAGATGCAACGTAGATAGAAGAGTAAGTACCAACCGTAATACCCAGTAGAAGTGCAGTCGCGAAGCCGTGAATCATAGCGCCGCCCTGAACGAACAGTGCGATAACTACGAATAACGTGGTACCAGAAGTGATCAATGTACGGCTCAATGTTTGTGTGATTGAGCTGTTCAGTACTTCAGGTGCTTCACCCTTACGCATCTTACGGAAGTTCTCACGGATACGGTCGAATACAACAATGGTATCGTTGAGGGAGTAACCGACGACCGTTAGCAAGGCTGCTACGATGGTAAGGTCGACCTCAATTTGCATTAGAGAGAACACACCCAGAGTGATGATAACGTCGTGCGCCAGTGCTAATACTGCACCCGCAGCCAAACGCCATTCAAATCGCACTGATACGTAGATCAAGATACAGATAAGAGAAACTAGAATAGCAAGGCCACCCGCTTCTGTTAATTCGTCACCCACGTTAGGACCAACGAACTCGATACGACGCATTTCAACTTGCTCACCAGTACCATTCTCAATAGCAGAAAGGATTTGGTTACCAAGCGTTTCGCCCGCTACGCCATCACGTGGACGTAAACGAACCATCACATCACGAGCTGAACCGAAGTTCTGTACCGTTGCATCACCAAAGCCTTCGGCTTCTAGTGCACTACGAATATCAGGAAGGTGTGCCGGTTGTTCAAAACCAACTTCAATCAGAGTACCGCCAGTAAAATCTAGACCCCAGTTCAACGATTTCGTTGTTAGGGTGAAGATAGCAGTACCAATCATCAAGATAGAAAAAACAAAGGCAACCTTTGACCAACGCATAAAGTCGATCATTTTGTCTGCTTTTAGAATCTGAAACATATTAATTCCCTAGCCTTAGATCGACAGTTTTTTAACGCGTTTGCCGCCATACATCAGGTTCACGATACAACGTGTTCCGATAATAGCTGTAAACATTGAAGTCAAGATACCGATAGACAGCGTTACCGCGAAGCCTTTGATAGCACCCGTACCCACAGCAAATAGAATGATTGCTGTTAGTAGTGTGGTGATGTTGGCATCGGCGATTGTGCTGAATGCGTTCGCGTAACCTTGGTGAATCGCTTGTTGTGGACTGCGTCCATCTCGAAGCTCTTCACGTATACGCTCAAAGATCAGAACGTTCGCATCAACCGCCATACCAACCGTTAATACGATACCGGCAATACCTGGTAGGGTCATGGTAGCCCCCGGAATCATCGACATAACACCGATAATCAACACCAAGTTAGCCATTAGCGCAACGTTCGCAATCAGACCAAAGCTACGGTAGTAAAGCAGCGTAAACAGCATTACAGCAGCCATACCCCAAACCATCGCCATGATACCCATATCGATGTTTTGCTGCCCCATAGATGGACCAATGGTACGTTCTTCTACAATCGAGATAGGCGCAATCAATGCACCAGCACGCAGTAGAAGTGCCAAGTTATGAGCTTCAGCCGTTGAATCGATACCAGTAATACGGAAGTTACGGCCTAGCGCAGATTGAATCGTCGCTTGGTTAATCACTTCTTCGTGCTTACTCAAGATAACTCGACCTTCCGGTGTTTTACGACCGCTGTCTTTGTACTCTGCAAATACCGTTGCCATTAGCTTACCGATATTCTGACGAGAGAATGCAGACATCTTGCTACCACCTTCGCTGTCTAGCGAGATGTTAACTTGAGGACGACCATATTCATCAACACTTGAGCTTGCATCAGTAATACTTGAGCCGCCTAGAATAACGCGCTTCTTAAGTACCACAGGACGACCATCACGATCTTGCTTGATTTCGCTACCCGCAGGGGCACGACCAGAAGCGGCAGCGGCTAAGTCAGCACTGCTATCCACTTCACGGAACTCAAGCGTCGCGGTAGCACCAAGAATTTCTTTAGCGCGAGCCGTGTCTTGAACACCAGGCAATTCCACTACGATACGGCTAGAGCCTTGACGTTGAACCAAAGGTTCAGCAACACCAAGTTCGTTAACACGGTTACGTAGAATGGTAATGTTTTGCTCTACCGCATAGTTGCGGATTTCTTGAAGACGAGCCTCTGTGAAGCTAGCAACCAAAGAAAAACGACCATTAGATTCAGAATCTACAAACGTCATGTCTTGGTGCTTAGATTGCAGTAGCGATTTCGCTTCAGCAAGCTGCTCGGCGTTACGTAGAATCACTTCAACCGCATCTTTACCAGATGGGCGAATTGCACGGTAACGGATTTTTTCTTCACGAAGTTCGCTACGGAACGCTTCTTCTTGTTGGCCAACCAGCTTTTGCATCGCAGCGTCCATATCCACTTCCATCAAGAAGTGAACACCACCACGTAGGTCAAGACCAAGCTTCATTGGTGCAGCACCAATAGATTCAAGCCAATCAGGAGTTGAAGCAGCTAAGTTTAAAGCAACGATTACGTCTTCATCTAATGCTTCAGTGATGACATCACGAGCACTAATTTGAGAGTCTGTATCGTTAAAGCGAACAAGAATGGAACCGTTTTCTAGAGCAACGGATTTAGTAGAAAGGTTTTCAGCTTCAAGAGCATTGGTGACAGCATCCAGCGTAGACATATCTACAGAGGCGCCGCGCGCCCCTGTAACTTGAACTGCCGGATCTTCACCGTATATATTCGGAAGTGCGTACAACGCAGCGATGGCGATAGTAAACACCACCATCAGGTACTTCCATAACGGGTAACGGTTTAGCACAGCGAGGATCCTCTAGCTGTTTATAGAGATTTCAGAGTACCTTTTGGTAGCACTGCTGTAACGAAGTCTTTCTTGATAACTACTTCGTTGTTTGCATTCAGTTCGATAGCAACGTAGTCGCTGTCTTCTGCAATCTTAGTGATCTTGCCAATTAGGCCGCCGCTTGTAAGAACTTCATCACCTTTGCCCATAGAAGACATAAGGTTCTTGTGCTCTTTAACACGCTTAGCTTGTGGACGGTAGATCATGAAGTAGAAGATCACAGCGAACATACCTAGCATGATAAGCATTTCGAAACCGCCGCCTGCTGGTGCACCTTCTGCTGCTGCGTGAGCTTGAGAAATAAACATTTAAAACATCCTCTATTTATATTTTCGTAATTGTTTGTCTAATTGGGTCGCATCCCTTTATTTTCAAGCCCCATCACTCGGAAGAGAGATAGGGCTCGCAAAAAAGAAATACTAAGATTCTTTACCTAGTGGTGGCACTTCACGCCCCATTCTTGCGTAGAACTCTGCAACGAACTCTTCAAAGCGGTCTTCATCGATAGACTGACGAATGTCTGACATTACTCGTTGGTAGAAACGCAGGTTATGAATCGTGTTCAGTCGAGCACCTAGGATTTCGTTACAACGATCCAAATGGTGTAAGTACGACTTGCTGTAGTTCTTACAAGTGTAACAGTCACACTCTGAATCTAGTGGTGTTGTATCGGTTTTATGCTTCGCATTACGGATCTTGATCACACCTTCAGTCACAAACAGGTGGCCGTTACGTGCATTTCGCGTTGGCATTACACAGTCAAACATGTCGATACCACGGCGAACACCTTCAACCAAGTCTTCCGGTTTGCCTACGCCCATTAGGTAACGTGGCTTATCTTCTGGCAGTTGAGGACATGTGTGCTCAAGAATGCGGTGCATATCTTCTTTTGGTTCGCCTACTGCTAGGCCACCTACTGCGTAACCGTCAAAACCAATTTCTGTTAGGCCTTTAACGGATACATCACGAAGGTCTTCGTACACGCCACCTTGAACGATACCGAACAGTGAGTTCGGGTTTTCAAGTTTGTCGAAGTGGTTACGTGAACGCTCAGCCCAACGAAGAGACATCTCCATTGAGTCTTTTGCTTCTTTGTGTGTCGCAGGGTAAGGCGTACACTCATCGAAGATCATTACGATGTCTGAACCTAAATCTTTTTGGATTTCCATAGACTTCTCAGCGTCCATGAAGATCTTGTCACCGTTTACAGGGTTACGGAAATGAACACCCTCTTCAGTGATTTTACGCATTGCACCTAGGCTGAATACTTGGAAGCCGCCTGAATCAGTCAGGATAGGACCGTGCCAGTTCATGAAATCGTGCAGGTCACCGTGCATTTTCATGATTTCTTGACCAGGACGTAGCCATAGGTGGAATGTGTTACCTAATAGGATTTCAGCACCTGTGTCTTTTACTTCTTCAGGTGTCATACCTTTAACAGTACCGTAAGTACCTACAGGCATGAATGCTGGGGTTTCGACGGTACCGCGTTCAAACTGAAGTTGACCACGACGTGCGCCGCTATTAGTTTTTTTAAGTTCGTATTTTAATTTCACGAAGCCTCCAATATGCCAGAGAAACAATCTGACTGTTAATTCAGAACCTTAGGCCAAACAAAAGTTCAGTCTAGTGGGTTCTATGAGGAGCGGTCGCGTATTCCTTGCGAGAGATTAGACAGACACCCTGCCCGACTCCTAGCTTACTGCTAGCACCCGTAAATTTTTGTATCGCTTAAACCAGCTTAAGTTAGCTCGTTTTCTTATTGATGAACATCGCATCGCCGTAGCTGAAGAAACGATATTCGCTCTTCACTGCGTGATCGTAAGCGCCCATCACATTATCGTAGCCAGCAAATGCACTCACCAACATAATCAGTGTTGATTCTGGCAAGTGGAAGTTGGTAATCAGGCAATCCACCAACTGGTATTCATAGCCAGGGAAGATGAAGATTTCTGTATCACCAAAGAAAGGAACGAGCTCGGTGCCTTTCTTCAATGCATCTTGCGCTGCACTTTCTAGTGAGCGTACTGATGTTGTACCAACAGCAATAATACGTCCGCCACGAGCTTTTGCTGCAGCTACGGCGTCAACCACTTCTTGCGGCACTTCAACGTACTCAGCATGCATGTGGTGATCATTGATGTTATCTACTTTTACTGGCTGGAACGTACCAGCACCAACGTGAAGCGTCACGTAAGCAAACTCAACACCTTTTTCTTTCATGTCGGCCATTAGCTTGTCATCAAAGTGAAGGCCTGCTGTTGGCGCTGCAACCGCACCCGGCTTTTCATTATAGACAGTCTGGTAGCGCTCTTTATCTGCATCTTCATCAGGACGATCGATGTAAGGAGGCAGTGGCATGTGACCAACACTGTTAAGAATCTCTAAAACGCTTTGATCGGATGTGAAATGGATTTCGAATAACGCATCGTGACGCGCCACCATTTCAGCTTCATATTCATCGTTCTCACCAAGGAACAACTTGGTACCCGGCTTCGGTGATTTAGAACAACGAACATGCGCAAGAATGCTTTTCTCATCAAGCATACGTTCAACCAGCACTTCAAGCTTACCGCCTGATGCCTTGCGACCAAATACACGAGCTGGAATCACTCGAGTGTTATTGAAAACAACAAGATCGCCTGGCTCAACCAAGTCTAAAACGTCTTTAAACGAACCATCAGCTAGGTTACCGCTGTTGCCATCTAATTTAAGCAGGCGGCTTGCTGTGCGCTCCTCTTGAGGGTAGCGAGCAATGAGTTCATCTGGTAGGTCAAAGTGAAAATCTGAAACTTGCATTTGTCTAGTCTTGTCTTAGTTGATGAGATTTGTGCCGTTGACGAATCATAAATCGTAGTTGCTGGATAATCGTTACGGTAAGTCAATCGTCACCAGAAACACATCGCAAACACGACTAAAAATTTCGCAGTGGGCTAGTATAGGCACACGAGCCGCAATAGCAAGGTTTACAGCACTGGATTATTGTAAAGAGGCGTAAAATAATGCGACTGATTCACCTCCTCAAACTAAAGAATTAGTTGCATAAAACTCACCCAAGAATGCGTCAGATCTCAGTTATTTTTTGGATAAAAAACTATAGTAATAGCAACAAATAAAAAAGAAGGAGGTTCGTATGATCAAGGTTGAAGATATGATGACTCGCAACCCTCATACCCTATTGCGCTCACACTCACTGGCCGATGCTAAGCACATGATGGAAGCGCTTGATATCCGCCATATACCGGTCGTTGATTCCGATAGGCATCTATTAGGTGTCGTCACACAACGAGACGTTCTAGCCGCTCAAGAATCCAGCCTACAAAACATCCCACAAGCTCAATCTTTTACTCTTGCCACTCCCCTCAACGACATCATGCACAAAAGTGTTATGTCGGTAGAGCCACGTGCAGGATTAAAAGAATCGGCTATCTATATGCAGAAACACAAAGTGGGCTGTTTACCTGTCGTAGAAAACCACGAACTAGTAGGCATTATTACAGACAGCGATTTTGTCACGATAGCGATCAATTTGCTGGAGCTGCAAGAAGAAGTCGAGCCAGAAGAAGCGGAAGTAGAGTAACGATCGGAAGTGATATGAAGAGCGGCCAATTCAGCCGCTCAGAGGGATTGTTGTCGAAGCGGATTATTATAGAAGCTCAGATACCACATCCGCTAATTGATGGAATGTCTCACGACGCGAAGAGCTTGGTCGCCAGACAAGGCCAATATCTCGGTAGGCCTGTTGACCAGGAGGATCGATCACAACAAGATTCTGGTTTTCCAATAAACCGTGGTCGATCGCCATCTGAGGAATAAAGGTAGTACCTAAACCATTCGCGACCATTTGAACCAATGTGTGAAGGCTCGTCGCTGTGAACGGGTTTATCTTCTCTTTATCCGTTAACTTACAAGCCGACACAGCATGCTCGGTTAAGCAATGCTCGTTCTCCAACAAAAATACAGATTCGTCTGGCAGGTCATCGTATTTAATCGGAACGCGAATACCATCAGCTTGATTGCGACTGATCACCATCCGGAAAGGGTCTTGCCCAACAACTTGGCTTTCCATATTGTCGATATCGACAGGCAAAGCCAGAATCAGCACATCTAAGTCTCCATGACGCAGCGCAGCCAATAGGTTGGTCGTTGTGTCTTCACGTAACAGCAAATTTAATTGTGGAAAGCGCTGGTTGGCTTCCTGTACCAAATCGCACAAAAGGAACGGCGCTATAGTAGGAATACACCCGACTCGCAGCTGCCCTTGCATCGCATCCCCGTTACATAGATTTCCAAGCTCTACGAGATCTTGTCCTTTCGCTAGTAGCTCTCGACCGTGCTTGACCACCAGCTCACCTGCTTGCGTGAAAACTAGCGGGCTCTTTTTATCTTTCTTCTCATAAAGCGGGCAACCAATCAGCTCTTCTAGGTTTTGAATGCCTTTACTTAGCGTAGATTGACTGACGAAACAGCGATCTGCGGCATCACTGAAATGACGAGTTTCGTGAAGAGTAACAAGATAGTGAAGTTGCTTAAGACTTGGCCATTTATTCATGAAATTACTTTGTAATATGAGTAGGATAAGTTAGGTAAAGGTCATTCGACCTAAGGACAGGACAAAGAATAAGCTTATCGCTTTTTTCGATTAACTTAATCTATTTAATTCGCTTTTTTCTATAGTACCGATTGTACTATAGTTTGTCCCGTAGAAACGGAGCCCAAACAAAGATGTGTTGGGCCAACTAATTTTTTAGGAGATTCCAAAATGGTACTAGTAGGTCGTCAAGCCCCTGACTTTACTGCAGCAGCTGTTCTAGGTAACGGTGAGATCGTTGATAACTTCAACTTCGCAGAATTCACTAAAGGTAAGAAAGCTGTAGTTTTCTTCTACCCACTAGACTTCACTTTCGTTTGTCCTTCAGAGCTAATCGCTTTCGACAACCGTCTTGAAGATTTCCAAGCTAAAGGCGTTGAAGTAATCGGTGTTTCTATCGATTCTCAATTCTCTCACAACGCATGGCGTAACACTGCTATCGCTGATGGCGGTATTGGTCAAGTTAAATACCCTCTAATTGCTGACGTTAAGCACGAGATCTGCAAAGCATACGATGTTGAGCACCCAGAAGCAGGCGTTGCTTTCCGTGGTTCTTTCCTAATCGACGCTGACGGTCTTGTACGTCACCAAGTAGTTAACGATCTTCCACTAGGTCGTAACATCGACGAAATGCTACGCATGGTAGACGCACTAAACTTCCACGAGAAGAACGGTGAAGTTTGTCCTGCACAATGGGAAGAAGGCAAATCAGGTATGGACGCATCTCCAAAAGGTGTTGCAGCATTCCTATCTGAGCACGCTGACGACCTAAGCAAGTAATTACCTCTTAAGCCCGAACTCAACGCGGGTTAATGGTTGGAAGATTCTCTTTAAAGAGACATAAAGCATAAGCTAATAGCGCAAAGCGCACCGCCAATCAGTTAAGAAGTAAAGTCCTATTAAAAGCCCGAAGTTAACGCTTCGGGCTTTTTGTTTTCCCCCTCCTCGCTCCCCTAGACTGACTCTTGTAATAGATAATTGAGGTAGCGATAAACCTAAACTTTACCTCTATTTTCCCTTATCCCCATCTATTCAGAATCACACCTAGATTGCTATTATTTCATCAGTATCTTTTTGAACGGATAAACACGATGAACACCGAAATTGAAGTCTGTATCGATAACTTAGAATCTCTTCATACCGCACTATCTGGTGGCGCGAATCGAATTGAGCTTTGCTCTTCATTAGCACTTGGCGGATTAACTCCAAGCTTCGGAATGATGAAACAAGCGGCAATAGTTTCGTCGGTTCCGGTCTACGCTATGATACGCCCAAGACAAGGCGACTTCATTTTCGATAACGACGATATGCTCTGTATGCTTGAAGATATTGAAGCTTGCGCAAATGCAGGATTGGATGGGGTCGTACTTGGTGTGTTAGCGCCGAACGGAAGTATCGATATGCCAAAAATGCAACAACTGGCTGACAAAGCGCACTCGTTAAAGCTTGGGATTACCTTCCACAGAGCCATCGATCAAAGCTCTGATTTCCAAGCAGCATTAGAACAAATCATTACACTTGGATGCGAAAGAGTCCTGACATCAGGGCTTGCTGCTAATGCTGAGCAAGGTATCGATGTATTGGCTGCAATGGTCAAACAAGCCGATGGACGAATTGATATCATGGCGGGGGCTGGCGTTAACGCTGCGAATGCTAAAATGATTCAAAGCGCTACCCAAGTACCTGCTCTTCACCTTTCAGGTAAATCAACAAGACCGAGCCTAATGGAAAACAACTCGAGTGCTCAAATGGGCAATGATGATATTGATGATTATCAGATCCCAGTGACAGATGCGAGTAAGATATCTGATGTGAGAGCCGCCCTCACCGCTTAGGGCAATAATCGCCAGCATAAATCCAGAGAACCTCGCTGACTAATCTAACTGACTGACGTATATTAGATTTAATAGCGCAGAAAATTTTCATGGATAGATATGGCTAAAGACTTATTCAGCTCTCTTGATTTAAACCTGTTACGAACATTTCTGATTGTTTATCAAGAACAAAACACCAGAAAGGCTGCGGAGCGTTTATTCGTTTCTCAGCCAGCGGTTAGCCAAGCCCTGCAAAAGCTAAGACACCACTTCAACGATGACCTTTTCGTTAAAGTTCATGGTGGCTTACAAGCCACCGCATTTAGCGAAGAGCTAGCGAATGAAATCTCACCTCATTTAGATGGTTTGAAAACCGCAATTAACTCCTCAAATACCTTTGACCCAAAGCAAATTGACAACCCAATAAAAATTGCGTTGTCCCCCGCGGTATTATCATGTTTATCAGGGGTTCTCTACAAAATCATCAAGCATCAAGCTCCAAACTGTGAGTTAGAATTAACTAGCTGGACAACATCCTCAGTTGAAGACATACAAAAAGGAAAGATCTTTTTAGGCGTTGCTTATCAACTACCTAATGTCTCAAAAGAAATTTATATTCAAAAGCTCGTTGAGCTTGATGGACGGCTATTTGTAAGAAAAGACCATCCAGTAAAAAAATCAATTGTCACCCCACAAGATTTGGCTGGCTATGAGATTGCATCACTAATATCACCAGGGTGGAACGATAACTTTAGTCAAGCTTCACGAATATTAGAAACCCACTCGATTCCTCATCGCGTTGGATTTCGTTCTGAAATGGTATCAGCTCTTGTTGATGTTCTGCTTAATTCTGATATGTACATGCCACATTCCAACCTCTTTTCTATCCATAACTATCCCAACCTGAGAGCTATTGATATTGACATCGCGAGCGAACTAAAAATGGTCGGAGTATATAGCCATATCCATACAAAGAATCGTAATAGCCCTCTTCATATGTGGCTCTGCGATGTTGTTCAGCAAGCACTAAACGAACAGATTAATAAGTAGTGCTTATTACAATTATACAAAATACTACTTAGCCTAAAAATAAAACACTGTTTAATATTAGCCCTATCAAAACGGATACTGAACTACGAAGGATCGTGCAGTTAAGTTAACCCTAAATAGAGACTAATATGAAAATTGCACTTACTACCCTAATTTCAGCTTCACTACTTTCTGTTCCAGTTCTTGCAAACAACTTTGACAGCCAACACCGTGTGGGTATCGGTTACAACCAAACTCAAGTAGACGATTGGCTAACCGATGACACAGTTGATTGGGGTAACGGTATCAAACTTGAATATGGTTATGAATTTAACCGTATCGTAGGTATCAACGTTTCTTACGCAACGAATAGCGATGACGAAAACGTTGAAGGTATAAAAGCCGAGATCGATGGTTACAAATTCCAAGTTGATGCTGATATCGGTTATAAATTTGAATTAGATGGCTTCTCTTTGAAACCTTATGGTGTTCTGGGCCTAGCTCGTCAAAGTGAAGATAATTCAATTAGCATCCTAGACAAGAAGTGGACTGAATCATACAACGATACCAGCTTCGTTGTTGGCCTAGGTGGTCGAGCTGAATTCGGGCCACACCTATACACCGACATGCGCTTTGAATTCGCGAGCTACGATGACGTAGATTACGACACATTCTCATGGACTGTCGGTTACCGCTTCTAATAGATTGAAAAAGCCAGCGTCTAAGCTGGTTTTTTACAATCAGTCAATTGCTGGGTTTTAACACCTCATCAAAGTTGACTCACTTTTGAACAATTCTCAAATCAAAATTCATTGCAGCCACGGACGGTTAATTGCTTTAGGTATTTTTATGAAGATAAGAACTTCCCTGCTTTTACTATCTACCCTTTCTACTTCCGTTTCAGCAAGTGCTCTTCATTTATCCCCGGAACTAAAAATTGGCTCTTATCATGGCTTCGGAATGCAGGCGGGCATCACCGATGTGGCAAATTTAGGTGCCGTTTACCTTAGCTATTCTCACCTTTGGTATGACAGCGATCGATATGACGAAACGGTTGATGCGTATCGTGTTGGTATACAAAACATGTTTGGAAGAAACCAAATCCACGGCTTTCAGGCTGAGATTGGTGTGGCAAGTTATGACGGTACAAAAACGCGCTCAGGCGAAGTAGAAGAGAAAACAACACATGGTATAAGCCTCGGTGGTGCCTACGTTTACCAAGCGACACCAATGCTTGGATTACGTGCTGGTGTTGATATGAATATTTTTGATCACAACAAAACCTTTGTGCCTTACGACACAACGGTCAATTTCAATCTTGGTGCCATTATTAGCTTCTAAAGATAAACGCTATTTTAGTGCGTCATCAAGGCTTTGATCGCCGAGGTGACGTACATCTTTACCCTTCACAAAGTAAATAATGTATTCGCAGATATTCTGGCAGCGGTCTCCGACTCGCTCGATCGCACGAGCTGACCACATCACCTGCAAAATATTGGGAATGTTCTTAGGATCTTCCATCATATAGGTCATTAACTGACGAATAACGGCCTCGTACTCCGCATCCAACTTATCATCAAGCTTGTGAACTTCTGCTGCTGCATCAACATCCATACGAGCAAAAGCATCTAATACTTGGTGAAGCATGGTGATTGCCTGACGGCAAAGGGGCTCTAACGAAACATGGAATTTCTGCTCTTTGGTTGAAGGGATCTCAATAGCACCTTGCGCAATTTTAGAGGCAACATCGCCAATACGTTCTAAGTCGGTAATCGTTTTGATGATCGCCATAATCAAACGCAGATCTTTTGCGGTCGGCTGACGCTTTGCAATGATTCGAGTACAGGCCTCATCAATCGACACTTCCATCGCATTCACTTTATGGTCATCACGAATCACTTTTTTAGCCAGTTCAACATCGTCTTTATGAAGCGCCTGCATTGCAAACGAGAGTTGCTGCTCCACTAACCCGCCCATGGTCAATACATGAGTACGGATCGATTCTAACTCGACATTGAATTGCCCTGAAATGTGGCGACCGAAATGCATACTTGCTCCTTGAAAGAAATGAAGAAAGCCATTTTTGTAGAGTGACTTAGCTCTATATGACACCTTTGCAGAGGTTAACCATATCTACCAGTAATGTAGTCTTCTGTCTGGTTTTTCAATGGAGACGTAAAAATTGAGTCCGTATCTGAGTACTCGATCAATTTTCCCATATGAATAAAGGCAGTATGGTCACTCACGCGAGCTGCCTGCTGCATGTTATGAGTAACAATCACCACTGTGTATTGGGTTTTGAGATCGTTGATCAACTCTTCAATCGTCAAAGTAGAAATAGGATCCAGTGCCGATGTCGGCTCATCTAACAACAGCACTTCAGGTTCAATCGCAACCGCACGAGCGATAACCAAACGCTGCTGTTGACCGCCAGATAAACCAAAAGCATTCTCATGCAACCGATCTTTCACTTCATCCCATAACGCAGCAGCGCGCAGAGAGCGTTCAACCGCATCATCAAGGTCTCGACTGTTGCTAACGCCTTGTAGCCTCAAGCCATAAACCACATTCTCATAGATAGATTTAGGAAAAGGGTTTGGACGCTGGAATACCATACCCACACGGCGTCGTAAGGTCGCAACATCCACCTTAGGGTGATAGACGTTCTTGCCATGAAGCTTCACTTTCCCGGAAACCTTACAGCCTTCAACAAGATCGTTCATGCGATTAATGCAGCGCAGCAGAGTCGACTTACCACACCCAGAAGGGCCGATAAACGCCGTCACCTGCCCCTTCGGGATCTGCATCGAGATATCATCAAGTGCTTGGCTCTCTTTATAGTAAAGATTTAGCCCTTCGATCGAGATAGCAATTTGCTCATCCTTCAGGTTGTGAACATCAAGTGGTGCTTGGTAACCCAAGGTTTCATTAATCGAGAACATCTAATCTTGTCCTAAGGTTCGGTATTTTTCACGCAAGTTATTACGGATATTGATGGCTGTTAAATTCAACCCAACAATCACCGTAACCAATAAAAATGAAGTCGCATACACTAAAGGTCGTGCCGCTTCGATATTAGATGTTTGAAAACCAACATCATAGATATGAAAGCCTAAATGCATGAACTTTCTGTCTAAGTGTAGGTACGGGAACTGACCATCAACTGGCAAGCTGGATGCTAATTTCACAACACCCACCAGCATGAGTGGAGCAACTTCCCCCGCGGCTCTCGCGATTGCCAAAATTAAACCAGTGATAATCGCTGGGCTTGCCATCGGTAAAACAATGCGCCAAAGCGTCTCAAATTGAGTCGCACCAAGCGCTAATGAACCGTGCCTCACTGCACTAGGAATACGCGTTAAGCCCTCTTCCGTGGTTACGATAACGACTGGAAGCGTCAAGACCGCTAAGGTTAGTGCTGACCAAAGTAGACCCGGCGTACCAAATGTCGGTGCTGGCAATCGCTCTGCATAGAACAACGTATCAATCGAGCCACCAATGGTATAGACGAAAAAGCCTAAACCAAAAACGCCATACACAATCGACGGTACACCCGCCAAGTTAATCACGGCGATACGAATTAAACGTGTTAGTGCGTTGTTTTTTGCGTATTCATGAAGATATATCGCAGCGACTACCCCAAGAGGCATCACGACGATCGACATGAGAATAACCAACAGTACTGTGCCAAAAATAGCAGGAAACACACCGCCTTCAGAGTTTGAGTCTCGTGGGTTCTCTGATAAGAACTTCCAAACTTGTTTGCCCCAGTGCCCAACCTTTTCTAGGTAAGACATATTATTTGGGTACCAATAATCCAGAATGTGACTTAGCGAAATCTCGACCTGCTCGCCTGTCATATCCTCAACGAGTAAGCTTTCGACATTAAGTTGCGTTCTAAGGTGCTCAAGCTTAACTTCGGCTTCACCTAACTGGCGGTTTAATTCCAGTTTAGTTTGAGTATAGGTTTTAAGGTATTCATCGCTCACTGACTCATTGAGTTCAAGCTTACGCTTTTCTAAGCGCAGGTTTTCCAATTGCCAGCTGATATTGCGAATTTCTTGGTTCACGACACGCGACGTTTCTTTACGTAGCGCATCAGCGAACGCCAAGCCTTGTTCGAGCTTTTGGTCTATGTTCGAATCAAAGGTGCCAGAAGCGGTTTTAAAACCCACCGGCTTACCAAAGAAATAACCACCTCGACTTCGTTCAATCACAACCCAATCAAGCGGGGTGGTTGGTTCACGTAAGTTAACATCAAGTATGGAAACAAAGTCCGCAGGGTACAGCTCTCTGTTGGCAACTTTAATGCTTAAGCGCTGTATTAACCCAGTCGACAAATTTTGAGGTGACAAAAGGTCATGGACTTGTGGAACTTGCTCTATCGGGATGTATTTTCGTTCATATAACTGACCAACTAGTACTTCTTGTTTTGATACGGTTTCGTCAAGATCGACCACGAGCGATAAGTCTTTGGAATCAACTTGCCATTCGTACAAAGGTGCGGGCCAAAAATAGGTTAAGCCCTTCCAACCAATCAGCAGCATTAGACCAAGAACAGAAAGCATACTTATGCTCACCGCCCCACCCGTTAGCCAGATCCACGGAGAGCCCGATTTAACCCAAGATATTAATGACTTCAGTTTATTCATCATGATCGACCTTGCTCTTGGCGTGCTGAAATCAAAGATCCACAAAGATCTTGAGATTCGCTAGCCAAACCACTAAAAGCCATTGATACACATTGAGACAAACCTTTAAAACTACAGCGCACGATATTTATCTCTCAGTCTTTGTCTAACCCACTCAGCAACTGAGTTCACCGCGAATGTAAAGATAAACAGCAAGAGTGCAGCCAAGAACAGCAAGCGGAAATGAGAACCGCCCACTTCTGATTCTGGTAGCTCAACAGCAATCGTTGCCGATAAGGTTCTCATCCCTTCCAAAATATTCCAGTCAAGAATTGGAGTGTTACCTGTCGCCATCAAGACGATCATGGTTTCGCCAACCGCTCGACCTAGGCCCATCATAACCGCTGAAAAGATACCTGGACTCGCCGTCAATAACACCACATAAATAAGCGTCTGCCACGCCGTCGCACCCAACGCTAATGAGCCATCAGATAAATGTTTAGGCACAGAGAAAATAGCGTCTTCAGCAATAGTGAAAATCGTTGGGATGACCGCAAAGCCCATAGCAAAACCAACCACTAGCGCATTGCGTTGGTCAAAGTCGATACCATAGCTAGCCAAGAAGGTACGAATATCACCACCAAATAACAAGGCTTCAATGTTGTTTCCACCAGCAAACACCGCAACCACTGTAATCACCAATACCGGAATCAATATCAGAGCATGCCAACCGTTAGAGAAGCGACCCGTTACCCTCTTCGGTAAACAGAACCAAACAAGTCCAGTCAACAGTGTGCTCAGTGGTAATAGCATCATTAATGAGAAGACAACCGTTAAATGCGTTTCAACGATTGGAGCAAACCAAAGCCCAGCCAAGAATCCGATGATCACGGTCGGAAGAGCTTCCATCAGCTCTATCGAAGGCTTCACGACTCTTCGCATACGTGGAGACATGAAGTATGCGGTATAGATAGCTCCGAGCACAGCAACCGGCACGGCAAACATCATCGCAAACAGAGCGGCTTTAATAGTACCGAACGTGATAGGTACTAAACTGAATTTTTCTTCAAAGTCATCGTTCGCCGACGTTGATTGCCAAACGTATTGCGGTTCAGGGTAACTTTCATACCAGACCTTTTGCCAAAGCGATGAGAATGAGATTTGTGGGTATTCATTATCGACTTTAGCCACACTGATGGTGCCATCAATCAAAGTCGCCAGATGCAGTTCATTAGCAGACATAGCGGCTAGTTGTGGTGATTTATCAAAGGCTCGTTCAAACAAAGACAGCTTTTCACTGGTCGTATAGTGGCTTTGTAATGTGCCGTTCTTATAGAAGCTATAAAAACCCTTTCTATAAGTATCAGGAAGAATAAATTGCACTTGTTCAGCAAGTTGGAAGTCTCGAATATGGGTCAGGCTACGTTTTTCATTTTTGAGTACATCGAACCATTGAGAAACCTGTCCGTCCTCATGCGTAACCAACAACGAGTATGCACCAGACAATAAATCGATGCTTTTCACGGAATGTTTCGCATCATTCAAGCTAAGATCAATCACTTCACGAACATCAAAACCGTTATCTGATAGTTTCAAAACAACCAAATCCGATTGTGCTCGTAGGTATAAAGTTTGCCCATCAGGTGTGACAAGCAGTTGCTGTTGCAAGCCCAGCTTATCCGATAGCCATTGGCTCTTCTGAAAAACATACTGACCAGTAAGGTCACTCTGATACCACTTAACCAAGACTCGTTGGTCACTTAACTGAGCGGCAACCGTAATCCCACGTCCATTTTTAGAGAACGCGAATTTGTCGATCGTCGCCCCATTTGATGATTCATCATTTAAAAACGGTTCAGGGAGAGTGATTAGCTCAATTTTAGGCTCGGCTTCGCTGCCCTTTTTCAGCACAGGCGCACTATACTCAGGATAGAAAAAAGTAAGATTGCTTGCGCTGTCGGCAAAGGCAAACCAGTTTTCTGATGGGGTATTTCGAGAGAAGGCAACAGGATTGGCTAAAACATTTCGCTCAAAGTAAGAGTGTGTATTTTGAGACTCTAAATCCCAAAACTGCACCAAGCCAGATTTTTCGATAGTAAATGCATGTTGACCATATTCATCAACCGATAAGACGATAGGCTTTTCTACGGCAACGGTCTTTACGGCTTGGTCTGTCTCTAAACCAGTATCAGAAAATACCGGTAAAATGACCATCGCCAAGTAAACAAAGATCAATACTAGGGCAGCTAGAACACTGACCGCGCCACATGTCACCGAAAAACGGACGAGACGATCTTTCAACCATCTTTTTTTGTCGCGCTCTTTCAATGAAAATTGGGCTGAAGCCATCTGTTTATCTACCTTTTTTTAGCTACTGACATAATATGTACGTTACATGACAATTATATTACAAGTTACGTTAAACAACTGAAACTAATAACAAGTTTGTTAGCCATATTTCTTAAAGTAAGATCATAGATTTTGTGAATTTTGTCATTCTAAATTAAAGTAATCAGCTCTATAGCCAGCACTCAAGGATTATCATCTCGATGGAAAAAGACTATGTCACAAAAGAACTTAGCTGGTTATCCTTCAATGAAAGAGTGCTCCAAGAAGCAGCCGACAAATCAGTGCCCTTAATCGAAAGAGTTCGTTTTTTAGGTATTTACTCAAAAAACCTCGATGAGTTTTACAAAGTCCGATTTGCTGATGTGAAGCGAAAGATCTTACTTCAAGATCCACAGCTAACCTCCAACTCGCCGAAAAGCCTACTGACTAAAATGCAGAGCAAAGCAAGCAAGCTCGATGCTCAATTCCATGAACTGTATAACGACTTGCTATTGGAATTGGTACGCAATCGTATTTTTCTGGTCAACGAACAACAAATCAGCGAAGAACAAAGTGGCTGGATAAAAAAGTACTTTAAGAAAAAAGTGCTGCCACACTTAACTCCGATTCTCTTGAACGAAGATAGCCAGTTACTTAATATTCTCAAAGACGAACAAAGTTACTTAGCCATCGACATCGAGCGTGATGCATCATCTCAATATGTCTTACTCGAAATCCCATCAGAAGCACTCCCTCGATTTGTTAAGTTACCGGAAACTTCGGGTTCGCAGCGTACAACTTTGATCTTGTTAGATAATATAGTTCGATTTTGTTTGGATGACTTACTTAAAGGATTCTTTGAGTATGACTCATTGCGTTGTTTTGCGATAAAAATGACACGTGATGCCGATTATGATCTGCAAGAGGACAATGAAAATAACCTATTAGAATCGATGTCTTTAGGTTTAGAACAGCGCTTAACGGCACTGCCGATACGTCTGATCTATGAATCTGAAATGCCAACTGAAATGCTCAACTTCTTACAAGTCAGACTTAAACTGTCTGACTATGACAGTGTCATCGCAGGTGGTCGCTATCATAACTTCAAACATTTCTCTGAGTTCCCAAGCCTTAACCGACGTGATTTAGTTAATCGTCCTCTACCCGCGATTAAGTGCGCGCATTTCAGCCATTACCCAAACTATTTCGAAGCGATCAAAGCTCGCGACATCTTACTGCATTATCCTTATCACACCTTTAGTCACATCACTGAACTGGTTAGGCAGGCTTCCTTTGACCCGAAGGTAACCTCCATCAAAATAAACGTTTACCGTGTTGCGGAAGGCTCAAAACTCCTCAGCTCGATCATCGATGCGGCGCACAATGGCAAAAAGGTCACTGTGGTTGTCGAGCTGCAAGCACGCTTTGATGAGCAAGCCAACATTCAATGGACCAAGAAACTTCAAGAAGCGGGTGTAAAAGTCATCCATGGCATCCCAAGTTTGAAGATCCATTCCAAGTTGCTGCTCATCAAACGAAAAGAAGGCAAGCATACCGAGCATTATGCCCATATTGGCACTGGCAACTTCCATGAAGTTACAGCGCGCGTGTATACCGATTTTTCTCTGCTCACTGCGAATGAAGATTTGACTCAAGAGGTGAGACAAGTCTTTAAGTATATTGAAAACCCTTATCAAAAGTCCCAGTTCAAGCAACTGATTGTGTCACCAAAGAATACTAGAAAACGTCTGTACCAATTGATAGATAATGAAATACAAAACGCGATAGAAGGTAAACCTGCAAGCATCACTCTAAAACTCAACAACTTGGTCGATCGAGAGATCATTGAAAAGCTCTATCAGGCTAGCCAAGCCAATGTAAAAGTGAGAATGGTCATTCGCGGCATGTGCTCTCTTGTCCCTGGCATACCCAACATCAGTGATCATATTGAGATAGTCAGTGTGGTCGATCGTTTCCTCGAACATCCGAGAGTGATGATATTTGGTAACGCTGGAAAGCCGAAGGTCTATATATCTTCCGCTGACTGGATGACACGAAATTTTGATCACCGCATCGAAGTTGCAGCTCCAATTTTAGATCCAAAGATCAAGCAAACCATTATCGATATCACCGAGTTTCATTTCGATGACAGCAACAAAGCTCGAGTGCTAGACCAAGCGATGAGCAACTCTTACACACAACCACCAGCAAACCCACTTGATTACCCGACGTCACAACTCTCCACTTACCACTATATTAAACGTATGGAGAAACTTGCTCGCAAGAAGTACAAACAAGAGAAGAAATCATGCCGCTAATTGATAACAAACATTCTCGATGTATTGCCGCTATCGACTTGGGTTCGAACAGCTTCCATATGGTGGTTGCCCGAGTATTCGATCAACACCTGCAATTAGTCAGCAGGCACAAACAGAAAGTGAGATTAGGTGATGGATTGGATGAACATAACGTCCTATCCGAAAGCGCTATCGAACGAGGTCTAGAATGCCTCAAGGTGTTCGCAGAGCGACTAGCGGATTTTGAACTTGATGATGTCAGAGTTGTTGCGACTCATACCCTAAGAAAAGCCAAAAACGCTAAAGACTTCTTAGAGCAAGCCAAACCACTGTTTCCTTTTCCAATAGAGATCATCTCAGGTCAAGAAGAAGCTCGAATAATCTATAACGGCGTAGAACACACTCAAACCGCTTCTGAATCTAAGTTGGTTATTGATATCGGTGGAGGGAGTACCGAACTCGTCGCCGGACAAGGCTTTACCCCCCTGATTATGCGCAGTTTACCGATGGGGTGCGTCAGTTTTACTCAGCGCTTCTTTGCCGATGGAGGGCTGACATCACAGCACTTCTCCGATGCTTATGTCTCTGCTACTCGCCTGTTGATGCCATTAATTGAAGAATACAAACAAATCTCTTGGGAAGTTGCCTTTGGCTCATCAGGGACGGCTAAATCAATAAAAGAGGTACTCATTGGCTTAGGGTTCACCGATGGTCTCATTACGCCGCAACGCCTATCCTATTTGAAGAACCACTTATGTGAATTTCCATCATCTAAGGGATTAGACCTTTCAGGTTTAAGTGATGAAAGAAAGCCGGTGTTTGCCGCTGGCGTCACCATTCTTTCAGCAGTTATGGATATGCTCAACATCAATGAATTGCATTTCTCCGATAGTGCCTTAAGAGAAGGGATTCTTTATGACATGGAAGATCGGTTTAAAGATATTGATGTTCGAACAAGAACCGCTGAAACGCTTGTCTCTCGATACCATGTTGACGTAGTTCATGGCCAGAAGGTCAAAGCACTCACCCTTTCATTACTGAAACAAGCGCAACCTCAGGTGAGTACTGCGGTAAATAATGAACTTTATGATCTAATTGGATGGGCTGCATTGCTTCATGAAGTGGGACAAAGCATCGCATTCCAAGGCTATCACCGTCATTCAGCTTATCTGCTTAAACACACGACTATGCCCGGTTTCAATACTGAGCAGCAGCGTCTGATCTCAGCATTAGTTCGCTATCAAAGAAAAGCGATTAAGCTTAGTGACTTACCGGATCTCACGCTATTCAATACAGGGCAGGTAGCGTTGTTAATTCGAATACTGAGGATAGCAATCCTGCTCAATCGACAGCGAAGCCAATCGCCAATACCGAATGTAAAATTAACCATTGACCAAGATGAGAATTGGTGTTTAGAAGGAGATACCATCGACTGGTTAGCTGAAAATCAACTGCTTGATTATGAACTCAAAGAAGAACAACGACGCTGGCAAGATGCTGGGTGGTCGTTGAAGCTTGAATGATGCGCCGACAAAATAAAAACAGCCTGCGGCTAGCAAGCTGTTCATACGTTAAGTTTCTACGTTCATAGTACCTAAATTAGAGTCCTATTTTTGCCAACTCTTGCTCAGCAAACTCTGACGGTATCGCTAAATAGCCATCTTTCTCTACAAGTTCTTGTCCTTGCTTTGAGAACACAAAAGTGAGGAACTCTCTTTCAACGGGAGAAAGCGGTTTATCTGGGTGTTTGTTCACGTATACGTAAAGAAAGCGTGATAGAGGGTAATCACCGCTCAAGATATTCGCTCGAGTCGGCTCTACATAATCAGAACCATGCTCAGCAATAGGAATTAACTTAACGCCAGCGACACGATAGCCAATACCTGAGTAACCTATGCCGCTGATTGATGATGCGACCGACTGTACAACCGATGCAGAACCTGGCTGCTCATTGACTCGGTTCTTAAAGTCACCACCACATAGTGCGTTTTGTTTGAAATAGCCATAGGTTCCCGAAACGGAATTGCGCCCAAACAGCTGGAATCGATGTTTCGCCCAAGGTTGGTCGACGCCTAGATCTTGCCAATCGTTCAGCGGTTTCGTCGCACCACAGCGTAATGTCTCGGAAAAGATGCCATCAATCTGACGGAAATTGAGCCCCTCAATAGGATTATCTCTGTGCACAAAAAGTCCAATCGCATCGATCGCCACTCGCAGTGCTGTCGGTTTATAACCATGTTCTCTTTCAAACGCCTCTACTTCTCGCAAGCGCATCGGACGACTCATTGGTCCTAGATGGGCAGTACCTTCGGTTAAGGCTGGAGGCGCAGTAGAAGAACCAGATGCTTGGACTTGAGCGTTAACGTTCGGGTAGTAAGATTTAAACTCTTCCACCCATAACGTCGTCATGCCCGCTAAGGTATCCGAACCTACCGATAATAAGCTCCCAGAAATACCCGGAACCTTAGAATAATCAGGAAGAGAATCGACACCCAGTTCGGCATGAACAGGGTTGGCCAAAGCAAACGCTAATAATGAGCTGATTGGCAAACGCATCCTGCGTGTCAAACAACTCATGACACTGTCAGTCGATTTGGTAATGTGAAATGGAATCGACTACCGACTCCTACTTCACTTTGAATTTCTAAATGTGAGTCATGGTGACTAAGCGCATGTTTCACAATCGCCAATCCAAGACCACTACCACCGGTATCACGTGAGCGTGCTTTATCTACACGATAGAAACGCTCTGTGAGTCGATGTAAGTGTTGTGGCTCGATACCGTCTCCGGTGTCTGACACATCTAAACATGCACCTTGACTGGTCTGGTACCAACGCACTTTAACCGTCGCGCCCGGTGGTGTGTATTTCACTGCGTTGTAAACCAGATTCGATATCGCACTTCTCAATTGGTCTTCATCGGCAAGAACACGCAGACTCTTATCGATATCAAACTCAAGCTTATGCTCTCGATCACCACTTAGGCTTGCCGCTTCTTTTTCAAGAACTTCAAGCATCGCTGGAACATTCACCACTTCATCGAGCTCATGCATCGGCGCAGCTTCGATTTTTGAAAGTGTTAATAGCTGATTGACCAGACTGTTCATGCGATTCAATTGCTCGGTCATCACACCATGAGCCTTAGGCCACATAGGGCCAACGACCATGTCTGGATCTTCCGTCATTTCAAGGTAGCCCTGAAGTACGGTCATAGGAGTACGTAGCTCGTGAGAAACGTTAGCAAAGAAGTTACGACGCATACCTTCTAGCTGTTTTAACTGAGTAACATCACGTACCACCATTAGGTGTTCACCCTCGGTATACGGCACGATACGAAGCTCAAGCATACGTTCCACGTTAAGTGGCGAAGGCATCTCTAACGGTTCTGAAAAATCTTGTTTATTAAGATACTTGATGAAGTCCGGCGTGCGGATCAAGTTAGAAATCGGTTGCCCTGAATCGTCTGGCCAGCGAAACCCAAGTAAGTACTGAGCTAGCTTGTTACACCAAACGATATTCCCTTCTCCACGAAATACCACAACGGCATCGGGAAGGGATTCCGCACCGTTTCTGAAACGGCGAATAAGGTTGGTCAGCTCTTTACGTTTGCGACGCTGTCTCTGCTGCATACGATAAATACCGTTGAACAGAGATTCCCAGTTCCCAGAACCTGATGGTGGCGTTAGACGCTTCTCATCCCACAACCATGCGGACAAGCGCATTTGGTTGTGTAGATGCCAGCCGAGCTGCAATACCGTAGCAGCCAGCAGTAACCAAGGTAGGTAGCCGAATATCCATCCAACCAAAACCCAAGGTGCGTAAAAAAAAGCCAGCTCCCAAGCCAGCTTTTTCCAGGTTAACTTTTCAACCATTCAGGACTCCGTAAACTGGGTAGCGAAGCCACACTAAGCCTTTGTAGAAAAACGGTAGCCCGCGCCGCGAACCGTTTGGATTAGCTTGTCGTGACCTGCAGATTCAAGTGCTTTACGCAGGCGTCGAATATGTACGTCAACGGTACGGTCTTCAACGTAAACGTTGGTGCCCCAAACGTTATTCAGCAGTTGCTCTCGGCTGTACACACGCTCTTGGTGTGTCATAAAGAAGTGCAACATTTTGAACTCTGTTGGTCCCATATCAACCGGACCTTCGCTTGCGGTAACGCGGTGAGATACAGGGTCTAACTTAAGGCCTTGCACATCAATCACGTCTTCCAGTGCCGTTGGCGTTACACGGCGAATAACCGCTTTCAGGCGAGCGACAAGCTCTTTTGGTGAAAATGGCTTGGTGATGTAGTCATCAGCGCCCACTTCTAAACCACGAACCTTATCTTCTTCTTCGCCACGAGCCGTTAGCATCACCACTGGGATGTTGCGAGTTAACTCTTCACGCTTCATGTGCTTGATAAAGTTTATCCCGCTACCACCAGGTAGCATCCAATCTAGTAATACTAGATCTGGGAAAGGTTCACATAGCTTGTTTACCGCTGTATCGTAATCTTCAGCCTCTACTGCTTGGTAGCCTTTTTGTTCAAGCACGAAACACAGCATCTCACGAATAGGTGCTTCATCTTCAACGACCAGAATCCTTCTCGACATAATTGAATAGCCTTTGTATTTAATCAACGCATTGCATTATCTGAGTTAATTATGACACTTTTGTGACCTTTGAAAACAAATTTTCATATAACTGTCTCAAACGTTTCACTTTATAACTTTTGATACAGAGCTAAGGACAAATCGAATTAGATCTCATATCATGAGGCACTTCTAAAAAGGTATGAGAAAAATATATGTGGTTTAAAAATTGCCTAGTCTATCGCTTCAACCGTGATATTGATTTCAACGCAGATCAGCTAGAGAAACAACTTGAAGAATTCCGCTTTACTCCTTGTGGTAGCCAAGACAAACAGAAATTTGGTTGGGTGCACGCAATGGGTAAACATGGCGATATGATGACGCACGTATCAGAGAACCGCATTCTCATCTGTGCAAAGAAAGAAGAGAAAATGCTACCAGCATCTGTGATTAAAGAGTCACTGAATGCAAAAATCGAAACACTCGAAGCTGAGTCTGGCACTCCTCTTAAAAAGAAAGAGAAAGACAGCCTCAAAGAAGACATCATCATTGATCTCCTTCCTCGCGCATTCAGCCGCAGTAACTTCACATACGCGCTGATCATGCCAAAAGAAGGCTTCATTGTTGTTGATGCAAGCAGCTACAAAAAAGCAGAAGACGTGTTAGCTCTGCTGCGTAAAACAATGGGTAGCCTACCAGTCGTGCCAGCTATTCCTGAGCAAGCGATTGAAACGACTCTAACCGAGTGGGTTAAATCAGGTGATACACCTCAAGGCATTACAATGCTTGATGAAGCTGAGCTTAAGTCGATTCAAGAAGACGGTGGTATTGTTCGAGTTAAAAAACAAGAGCTAGAAGCCGACGAGATTAAAAACCACATCGAAGCAAATAAAGTGGTAACTAAGCTGCTTATCAACTGGCAAGATCGCATTGAATTCATCCTTGCTGAAGACGGCAGTATCAAACGCCTGAAGTTCAGCGATGAACTTAAAGATGAGAACGACGATATTCCCCGTGAGGACCAAGCTGCACGCTTTGATGCAGATTTCTCATTGCTATGTGGTGAGTTCAGCGTGTTCCTTCCGAATCTATTCGAATCACTAGGTGGATTAACTCAACCGAACGCTTAATCGGTATCTCCAAAGCTCAGGTGCTCCGTGCCTGAGCTTATTTTCCCTACATTTCCCGCTGTATATTTATCCCTTCACTCTCTTCTTAATATCATTGCTATCTTTAGGGCTATCAACCAGACTCATTTTAGCGTAAAATTTGCGCCCCTTTGATATCACTTGGTGGTATCAACCTGACTTGAGATCAGATTAGAGAACGAAGCAATGACTACACAAAAACCATTTGTACCTGAACTATTATCACCGGCAGGAAGCCTCAAAAACATGCGTTACGCATTCGCCTACGGCGCAGATGCAGTATACGCAGGCCAGCCACGTTACAGCCTTCGTGTTCGTAACAACGAGTTCAATCACGAAAACCTACAAATCGGTATCGATGAAGCTCATGCTCAAGGCAAAAAGTTATATGTTGTATGTAACATTCAGCCGCACAACTCTAAATTAAAAACATTCATTCGCGACCTCAAACCAGTTGTAGACATGGGCCCTGACGCGCTTATCATGTCAGATCCTGGTCTTATCATGATGGTTCGTGAAGCATTCCCTGAAATGCCAATCCATCTTTCTGTTCAAGCAAACGCAGTAAACTGGGCGACCGTTAAGTTCTGGTCAACTCAAGGCGTTGAGCGTGTGATCTTATCTCGTGAGCTATCGCTTGAAGAGATCGAAGAGATTCGCGAACACTGCCCAGAAACAGAGCTAGAGATCTTTGTTCACGGAGCTCTTTGCATGGCTTACTCAGGCCGTTGTCTGCTTTCTGGTTACATGAACAAGCGCGATCCAAACCAAGGTACTTGCACCAACGCTTGCCGCTGGGAATACAAAACAGAAGCAGCGAAAGAAGACGAAAACGGTCAGATCGTTGAAGCAAACCCTACTGGTGTTGCTATTCAAGAAGTAGAAACGCAAGACATTGAAGTTCAAGATGAGCGTCCAGACAACACACTAGGCCTTGGTAAACCAACAGACGAAGTGGTTCTGCTTTCTGAATCACACAAGCCAGAAGAGAAAATGGCAGCGTTTGAAGATGAGCATGGTACTTACATCATGAACTCAAAAGACCTTCGTGCAATCCAACACGTTGAGCGCCTAACGAAGATGGGTGTTCACTCTCTGAAGATTGAAGGTCGTACTAAGTCTTTCTACTACTGTGCACGTACTGCTCAGGTTTACCGTAAAGCTATTGACGATGCAGTGGCAGGCAAACCATTCGATGAAAGCCTAATGGGTACACTAGAGAGCCTAGCTCACCGTGGTTACACTGAAGGCTTCTTACGTCGCCATACACACGATACATACCAAAACTACGAGTACGGTTACTCTATCTCTGACACTCAACAGTTTGTTGGTGAGTTCACAGGTAAGCGCCGTGGTGACCTAGCGGAAGTAGAAGTGAAGAACAAGTTCCTAGTAGGCGACAGCTTAGAAATGATGACACCGAAAGGTAACGTTGTTTTCAAACTAGAAGTTATGGAAAACCGCAAATCTGAAGCGGTCGACGATGCGAAAGGTAACGGTCACTTTGTATTTATTCCTGTACCAGCAGATCTAGATCTAGAGTACGGCTTGCTGATGCGTAACTTGAGCGAAGGCCAAGATACACGTAACGCATCAGGCAAATAATTTTTACTTAAGCGACTTACTTGAGAAGAAAATAATGGCTCTGTTAATTACTGACAAGTGCATAAACTGCGATATGTGTGATCCTGAATGCCCAAATGGTGCAATCACTATGGGCGACAGCATCTTCGAGATCGATCCTGATTTATGTACAGAGTGTAAAGGTCACTATGAAAAGCCAACATGCCAGTCAGTGTGTCCGATTACAAAATGCATCATCACTGACCCAAACCATATTGAAACTGATGACGAGCTACTTGAGAAGTTTGTTATCATTCAAGGCTTGACCTAAAAGAAGAAAGGTTCAACTTAACCATAAGTTGAACCTTTTTTTTCATCCTGATTTTCCGATTGGATAAATATTGCAGAAGAGCTCTTTTTCAAATTGATATTCGAGTCGTTCTCGCCAGTTTATTGATTGAGCTATAGGAACAAGATAAAAGTTTTCCCTGCTGGTATCGGTCACAAATGCCATTCCATACTGCATCAATTCATAGTGAACATCATTTACGAAACTAGGGTCTAAACGTTGTCTGCCTGTTAGCTGATTGATGTCATCTCTTGAAATTGAAATACCCGAGCTTTCAGCGTTGAACCTATGTCTTAACCATTCTGAAAATTCCTTCGCACAAATCATAGTCATAGTCTTATCCTTGAATTATCTATCGACGGGTATCAGACTCTGATTTCGCATACTGCATATAAGCCGCATCTTTCACCCCAAAACACTCAATCCCTGACCAAACCTTGTCAAATTCGCCATCGCCCTTGCTGATACCGTTATTGCTTTTATTAATATCAAACGATGTTCTTAATCTCGTGTTTATAAACTCTAGACAAAAGTGTGATATTTCTCCAGTTTTAGAGTCGAAAAAACCAGTGGCAGTACCACTGTAAAAAGCCTCGATGAACAGGATTACTTATTCGATATCAAGGCCAAACACTGACTTGGCATCACTTTAACTTTTTTCTTTTTCTTAGTTTTCGCTACTTTTTTAGGAGGTGGAACTGGAACAGTCTTTGGAGCCCAACTTGCAAGTTCATCTCCACAACCGTCACCTTTAGGAGGGCTCGCTTGAGCTATGCAGTTTGAACTGCCTTCAGGACACTTTAAACGAACGTGGAAGTGGGAGTGGTGTCCCCACCAAGGTCTTATTTTGCCTAACCAAGCTCTATCATTAGCGTCAGAGTTTTCTTGTTCACAAAGGGTTTGCTTGATCACTGGATGAACAAAAATACGCACCACTTTTTCATCTTTCGCCGCATAACGAATAACTTGAAAATGATCATCGGTCCAATTCGATTCACGCAATTTGTAGTTGGTAAGATCCACAACGCTCACAGGTTTAGGCACAGCTAATTCGTTCTCTGACAACCTCTTACTGGTTAACCTTAGCCATATATCAATATCTAACCCTGTTTGATGACTTGAATGACCTGAAGAAAAGCGCCCTCCTCTGGGAAGAGAAATATCACCGATCAATAAATTAGTATTGAGCTTCTCGCTGGTCGTGACTCCTAACCTCTCAATAAACTTTATAGCTTCTGTATGGCCATAGTAGCGCTCTCTTTGAGGGCGAATGATCTGATACCCCAAACCATTAATAGGCAAAGCCTGCGCACCGTCTAGACAGCCATTGGCATAGCTTCCAATTGATGAGGGTGAATTTCTAGTAGGGTGACTCTCTTTTTCCCACGAAGTTGCTGATAGAGAAAATGAACAAAAGAATACAACCAGTGCAAAAAAGAACCTCATAATAATCCCAAATTACTGACGCTTACTCATTATATTAGTCGCCATTTAGGATTAGGTGCATATCGTACTTAAGTTTTTGGTGGTAGCTAGTGAATTATACCAATTAAAGTAAAA
>NZ_JBFRNC010000020.1:0-17213 GCF_041470825.1 Vibrio sp. 10N.261.55.A10
TGTTAAAGAGCTTTGCTTGTCGAAACTTTCTTTTCACAAAGAAACCCTTGAAAGCGGACGTGAATTCTAGCGATTTAATCTTAAGTGTCAAACACTTTTTAAAATTAATTTCTTTCGAACTTTCCGTCTTACTGATTACCGCTGAAGCCTTATGGCATCTGCCGTGTCAGTGAGGCGGCATTATAGAGATCATCGAAAACATGACAACCCCTTTTTTGATAAAAATTCAAAAAACTTGCTTAAGTGGCTACTTTTACGTCAAAAGGCTCTTTCGTAGCTCAAAGCTCATACAATAATGGGTGTATTACTTAAAACTTTGCGATTAGATCTTTCGAAAAAGCCTCTATATCTAGCTCAATGCTCCATTTCTCACTCACTTCTAGGATGTTATCTAGCGATTGCTGAACTGTTTTTATCGTCAATGTGTTGTTGTCTAGGTCGTATACCTGTTTTTGCGTGGTGTAATAGAAATAAAGGATGGTCAGCGCGTCTCGGTCGCCTTGCTCAGCTTTGGGTTGAATACGCTTGAGCTTACGATAGATTTGATTATGGATTTGTTTAAGGTTCCATACATAAAGCGCTTCTTTGAAGTAATCATGCCCTTTCACACGGCTCGCGATAAATGCATTCAATGCGACTGATAAGATCACACCTAATACGTTCAAGTGGAAATTACCTGTCGATTCGCCTGCGATTGATTGCCCTGAACCGAATAGCTCGATCAGTATGGTTCCGAATACAATGGCGAACACTGCGAGTGACCCAACCAACGAAACCAACAGCAGGTTCATCTTCTTTCTATATTCTTCTTTATTGATCTTCTGTAACTTCATCGACTACTTCCTTATGTAAGTCACCTAATAATTTGCGCATACTATCTACGTAAACATTGGGTCGCTTCAACCCTTACCATCTTGTAATGTGGTCATTCTCTATTTAATACGCAGAGTTCTTCTGGTTGGCGCTATACGCAACTCTATTTGACTTCATTAATAGAAAAGAGTTACATACCGCCACAATTTTGGTTATTCATCAATTCATGTTGATAAAGCCCGTTTCGCTTTATCACATACTGACAAGGTACATTCCATGCGTTCATTTGTATTACGCGCTCGCGCAGCCCCTACAGAGAGCAAACTTATCTTAGAAGGTGTTGGGCAAGATGCTCATACTGAGATTCTGGCTCATACTCTGATGAACACGATCTTCGTTGCTCAATCTCACCGTGAGAATGTCACCGTACACCTTGTATTAGAAAGTACTAAAGACTTTTCACGTACGATCACTTTCGATTCAAATGAGATCACCAACATTGGTGGCTTTCATGAATCGGCATTGTTATCAGCGGTAGTAAGAGCGGTTGATGCTTCTCAAGGTATGACCAAAGAGCAGACTCGTCAGGTTGAACCGGGAATCGTCGTTCGCACTATGAGCTTTGAAAAACTAGTCAAAGAACTGGCTGAAGACCACCAGCTATACATGATGGATAAGAAAGGTGACTTTATCCGTGATGCAGAGATTGCTGAAAACCCATGTTTCCTTCTTACTGATCACATCCCTATGCCGAAGAAAAGCTACAACAGCTTAAAGCGCTTAGGGACAGAAAAAATCAGCTTAGGCCCGAACATGCTGTTTGCTTCTCAGTGCGTTGTATTGATCAATAATGAGCTGGATATTCGCGGTTTCTAGCCTCCGGACTGATAAGCTAAACAAAAAAGAGCTCAACTAAGTGAGCTCTTTTATTATCTATCTCTTGGTATCGAGGGGGTTATCTCATAATCAAGCCTGATTAACCAAAGATGAAGCTGTATAGGAAGCCTGCACCCATCGCCATGCTTAGGATAACGAATAGGAATGCTGCAATCATTTGGTTCTTGAAGATTGATTTAAGTAGGATAACTTCCGTCAAACTTGCACCTGCACTACCAATGATCAATGCCATTACTGAACCCAACGCCATACCTTTCTGTACTAGAGCTGCACTTAATGGGATTACCGCTTCAGCACGAATGTACAGTGGAATACCAATCACGGCAGCTACTGGAATCGCATACCACATACCTTCACCAGCGTACTGTGCAATTAGGTCTGTAGGAATGAAGCCGTAGATGAATGAACCAATCGCGATACCCATCATTAGGTAAGGGAAAACTTGTTTGAAGTCTTTCCAAGTTGAGAACCAAATTCTCATCCAACGGCTAGGTTCTTTCTTCTCTACGATTTCAGCTGTTGCGCTTCCATCCGCTGAACAGCATGAAACCGTTACTTGTGGCTCTTCTTTTTTAGAATCGCAGCAAGATGTCTCTTTTGCCATTACTGGTGCAGGTTCGCCACATGCACTTGTACCACATGAAGATTCTGCTTTAACCGGTGCTGCTTTCTTAGGAGCAGAGTCACCACAGCTAGTGCCACAGCTTGAAGCTGAACCTGTTGATTCATACGCTTCAGGTTTTACGTAACGCTCAAAGCCAAGCTTCTCAAGTGCGTAACCAGCCACTACAGACACCGTCATTGCTACAAGGAAGTAGAACACAGCAACTTGCCAACCGAAGGTAATCACAAACAAACCAATGATCACTGGGTTCAATAGTGGGCTACCAAATAGGAACACCATCATTGGACCGAAACCCGCTCTTGCACGCAGCAATCCTTTTAAGAAAGGAATGGTCGAACATGAACAGAAAGGTGTAATTGCACCCAGTAGTGCTGCTACTACATAACCCTTACCATTACGTGAGCTCAGGATAGATTGAATCTTTTCTGGTGTAAGGAACTCTTGAAGAATCCCAACAATGTAGCTGATCGCTAAGAAAAGGATAATTAGCTCTACTGCTAAGAAAGCGAACATATCAAGTGCGTCTTTCAGCATTGTTAACATTTCATTGCTCATAATTAACTCCAAACTGGATTGAAGGTCGGGCTCTCTGAGAAAAGTAACCAACCCTTAATTTCGAATATTCTCGAATTATAGAAATAAACAGCTCCAGAACAAGCATTATTTCGATAAAAATCGAAATGATTTTCGAAAACACAGTTTTTCAATAACTTACACAGACACCGTTTTTAAATTTGAATTCGACATACATTTCGACTAACATCGAAATTAAATCTTGAGGAGTTAATATGAACTTAGAAGTCGTTGCGAAAGCACTTAAAGAGTTGGGGCACCCTATTCGCCTAACCATTTATAAGAGTGTCGTTAAAGCTGGCTACCAAGGCATTGCAGTTGGCGGCCTACAAGAAGAGCTAGGCATTCCCGGTTCTACCTTGTCTCACCACATATCAAGCTTGGCGTCTGCGGGCCTAATCAGCCAAAGACGAGAAGGAAGAACTCTATTCTGCGTGGCGGAGTATGAGTGCCTAGAAGGTGTGATTGATTTCTTACAAGACGAATGTTGCGTAAATGAACAGTGCAACTAATGCACCTTTGAAGCTCGAACAAGTCTGGGCCGAGTATCAGCAAGCATTAAAGTCATTCCTGCATTCAAAGGTCAACAACTCTGCGGATGTAGACGACTTGCTCCAAGATATCTTGATTAAGACCTATCAGAACTTAGATAAGGTACAAGATGCTAGCAGTGTTAAGGCTTGGCTGTTCCAGTTAGCCAACAACACCATTATCGACTTCTACCGTAAGCATGCACGCCAACAACGTGATAGCCAAATTGATGCTGAAGATCTGTGGTTTACCGATTTAGACCACGACTCTGAATTTAAGCAGAAACTTTCATTGTGTATTGAACCTTTTATTCAGGCATTGCCAGAACAAAGTTCATCGCTACTGCTTGCGGTCGACATCAAAGGCCAAAGCCAAAAAGAGATCGCAGAAGCGCAGAACGTCAGCTATTCAACGGTTAAATCCCGCGTGCAAAAAAGCCGTGCTGATCTTAAGAACCTGTTTGAAGAGTGTTGTAACTTGTCCCTTGATCAACAAGGCAATGTGATTGATTGCGAGCTTAAGCCGAACGCCAGCTGCGGCAAGTGTTAATCGTTACATCGAATCCGTTATTTCAATAGAACAAAGCCAGCAATTAATGCTGGCTTTGTTGTTTTCATAATCTGCAAATCACTCTTTACTTAAGCAAATCTAGAGCTTGAGCGAACCGAACTATGCTGCTTCCGCTTTTACCACAGGTTGATAGCGCCCCGGTTTATGATTCATTGCTAGAATCAAGTTGGTGACTATCGCACCAAGCACAGACAGAAGAACCAATGACACATCAACAATGAACAGAGAAAGCACAACAATCGTGCAGTCTAATGCCATCTGAACCTTACCTGCTCGAATTCCAAAACGTTCTTGTAAGAACAACGCCAGAATGTTGAAGCCACCTAAGCTCATCTTGTGACGGAAAATCACCAGCATGCCGGTACCAATCAAGCCACCACCAAGTAAAGCTGCATACAATGCATGAATTTCGGCAATTTGAATCACGTGATACAAGTGATCCACGGCGAACGAAACAATCGAAACCGCGATAAACGTATTGATTGTGAAGCGCCAGCCCATACGAGCAACCGACAAAATATAGAAAGGTAAGTTAAGTGCGAAGAATACTTGGCCAAAGCTCAAATCTGTTACTTTGGTAATGAAGATCGCTAGACCAGCCGTGCCCCCGGTGAGCAAACCGACTTGGTTGAAAAAGATAACGCCGAGTGAAACCAATGCGCTACCTAAGATCAGTGCCAGTAAGTTTTCGCGAAGATTATGATCTTTATCCATGTGAATGACTCTCCCTGAATCTTTTAACATCGCGTTTCAGTAGTCTTGAAACGATTTATGCCCAAATTTACGATGTTTGACAGATAAGTCGAGTGAACGAGCAATGTTGCTTAGTGATTAGTTTGTATATTAGTTTTTACAGCTTTGTGAAACTTTAAATTAAACAGCTAGTTATAAGCCTTAATTTAGACTTTCATTCTTAATTAGATACTTGTTTCTATTAACTAACGAGCTTCAAGTTTTCTTATTTATTGAGCGCGTTTTATACCAATTCCAATCAAGCGACAATCTATGCATAAAACGCATAGACTACATCACAAATGGTCATTTGATACATACCCGACTCATCACTATGATGCGCGACTTCTTACAACATTGAGCGCATGTCAACACCGTATGTTTTCACAATCTCTTTTTGCCCAACTTGCCAGAATGACGTTATTCCTCGTCATTAGTTTGGTTATTGTGCATCACAGTCAGCCATTGATTGATCTCTTGGCTCAGCATGCCGTAAGCAGTGGTTGCCACCAGCAGTCAGGGCATGATCATTCTGGGCACGAACATCACCATGAGATGACTGACCAACACATGTCAGCGCAAGACCACTCACATCACCACCATTAATTTAAGAGTATTAGAATGAGCATTTTCCGTTTTCCTTTACTGGTATGGCTAGGGATAGGCACACTTATTATCAGTCTAGGGATCAGACAATCATTCGGCATTTTCATGATGCCAATTTCAGAGCATTTCGGCACGGGTCGAGAGTTTTTCAGCTTCTCTATTGCTCTACAAAACTTATTGTTCGGTGTGTTCCAACCTTTTGTTGGTATGGCCGCTGACAAATGGGGAGCAAGACGCATCATTATTGCTGGCGCATGTGCTTACGGTTTGGGTTTACTTCTTACCTCAATTTCTACCGAATCGAGCATGCTTTACGTTTCGTTAGGCGCACTGGTTGGTCTTGGCTTGAGTGCGACAAGTTACGTGATCGTGCTTGGCGCAGTAGCGAAAGTTGTACCAGCAGAGCACGCGGCTAAGGCGTTTGGCTTAACCACGGCTGCAGGTTCATTTGGTATGTTCGCGGTAATTCCGGGCGCACAATACATGCTGAATGAATTTGACTGGCAGAGTGCGATGCAAGTGTTTGGTGTACTGTGTTGTTTGATGATCTCTTTTGCGCTGTTCATGCGAGCGCCTAAAGCAGCCTCAAACAAACAAGCGCAAGCTGAAGAGAACCAAACACTCAAAGAAGCGTTGTCTGAAGCGTTTGCTCACAAAGGTTACTGGTTGATTCACGCGGGCTTCTTCGTGTGCGGTTTCCACGTAATGTTTATCGCAACGCACTTACCGAGCTATTTAGCAGATAAAGACCTACCCGCGAGCAGCGCTGCGATGGCACTGGCTTACGTTGGCATCTTCAACATCTTTGGGTCTTACTTCTGGGGTGTAATGGGCGACAAGTTCAGCAAACGCCACGTTATGTCTGCACTGTACTTAGTGCGTACTGTGGTTATCGGTGCGTTTGTGACTCTGCCTGTGACTGAATCAACCGCGGCTATCTTCGGTGCGGCCATTGGATTCTGTTGGTTGGGTACAGTTCCGCTAACGTCTGGCTTAGTTCGTCAGATCTTCGGTGCCCGTTACCTATCAACGTTGTACGGCTTGGTATTCTTTACTCACCAAGTGGGTAGCTTCTTAGGCGCTTGGGTGGGTGGTCGTATTTACGATTACTACGGTTCTTATGAGCCAATCTGGTGGTCAACGGTGGTGCTGGCATTTGCAGCAGCACTTATCCATTTACCAATCAATGACAAGCCCATTGAGCGACTGAAATTGGCAATGGCTTAACGTTTTATGCTGACTCCCCCACTAGCGTAAACAAGTCGTTCCAATAAAGCGAGTGAGTATTGAAAGGAAGCATCCTGAGATACTCACTCGCTTTTTTGTTGGTCGTTATAGTAGAAATTATAACTAGCGAAACTGGCATAAAGCTCACTGAATAATAAGACTATTATTTTAGTTTTCATTTATAGTATCCACCCGCTCCTTTAAAACTAATCCGCAGGCTTATGGAATACATAGATCAGACTGTCCTTATCGCAATGACACTCATTTTTGTCGGCTCGTTTGTGCAAACCGCAATCGGCTTTGGTTTGGCCATTGTTGCAGCCCCACTGCTGTTTTTAGTCTCTCCAGATTATGTGCCTGCGCCTATCTGTTTGATCGGTCTGTTTATCTCGTTATTCAACGCTTTTAAACATAGAGCAAATATCTCTATTGGCGGATTAAAAATCGCATTGCTGGGCCGTATTCCTGGGTCACTGGCAGGTGGTGCTTTGTTGGTGATGGTTTCAACGAGCGTGTTATCACTATGGTTGGGCTTATTGGTAGTATTTGCCGTGATTGTTAGCCTACTGCCCTTTAGACTCGAACCAACCCCAACTAAGATGGGTATTGCGGGGTTCTTCTCTGGGTTCTTTGGCACCAGTTCTGGTATTGGTGGTCCACCGATGGCACTGCTACTCCAACACCAAGATGCCAATCAGCTTCGTGGTAACCTTTCTGCGTTTTTCGTGTTTAGTTCGATCATTTCGTTGGTTGTACAGATCCCAATTGGCTTCTTCACGCTACACCACTTGATCATCACTATACCTTTGTTGCCTGCTGCTTGGTTGGGTTACAAAGTGGCGTTAATGACGACACAAAGCATCCCTAAAGAGAAGATACGCATTGGTTCATTACTGCTATGTTCTCTCAGTGGCTTTACGGCAATCTGGCAGGGTTTAGCTGGCTAGTTATTGGCGATAAAGACAAGAAGAAGAAAGACATCTTAGAAAACCAACACAAACACCCAGTAGATAAAAGGACGCTCTATGACATACGACGAGTTCAATGCATTCTGTGAATCACAAGCAGCCACCAGCTACGTGATGCAGTGGAATAACTCTCACGTTTGGAAAGTGGGAGGCAAGGTGTTTGCGATTGGAGGTTGGGGACCAAACGACGAGCCTGCATTTATCTTCAAGGCATCTGATCGGAATTTCGATTTTCTCAAAGAAGAGCCAGGGTATAAACCTGCCCCCTACTTTGCTTCACGCGGAATGAAGTGGATTCAGCTGTTTGAGAGCACACCAGAAAGGGATGGCGAGTTGAGATACTACCTCACGGAGTCTCACCGAATCGTCTCTTTGGGACTAACCAAAAAGAAACAAGCAGAACTCGGGCTCAATCAATAGCCAGAGATTCCGCTTGCTAAACGAAAGCCAAATTGCTTTGGGGGAACTAACTTGCTATTAAGAACTAAGTTGCTTTTAACAGCGAAGCTCTTCTTAAATGTTTAATCCGTTCTGAGGAACTTAGGCAATAACGGTTCTATTTTTTGCGTTGGCACCAGTGGCACTAATAAATAAATTAAACCCGCAAAGGCGATAGACGCCGCCAAGTCTTCTGGTCGATGCATGCCAAGCCAAACACGGCTATAGGCGACACCACCAGCCCAAACCAGTAAACCGCCGACTAGATAAAAGCGTTTCGCCTCTAGGAGAAGACCACCAAAGAACGCCAAACACACACCGACGAAAATCATATGTCCAGATGGGAAAGAGTAGTCAGTTTCACCCAACCAGTGACGCGTTCGCCACTCGCTCACCTTATCTTGTACAGACTCAATCGCAGCATTCTTTTCAACCAATGGTAATTCGTAAAACACTTCCGGCATATCAACCACTTCCTGCGTCACCAAATACTCAGAATAAGGACGAGGGCTCTCAGTGGAATGCTTTAAGAAGGTTTTCGCTGCAAAGCTAAGCACCAACAACAAGCCGAGCTGCAGACAAAGACTGACTAACTTCGCTTTGGAAAACTTCATCGTGAACAATACTAAAGACAAAATCGCTAGTGTTACCAAGAACCCTTGATTGCCCGCAGAGTAAGTCACAAACGTTATGAAGGCGCCATAGAAAGGCAAAACAGCACTTCCAAGGTCGAAGTCAGATCCAAAGATCAAAAAGGGTATGAGGGAATACAAACTTAGAACGAGCAGTAATAAGCCTTTGGATTTGTTAGAGAACAGAGAAGTCATGGCTAAGATCTTTTAGATAAAGTGGTCGGATGCTATCGCAGCTTAGCATCGTCAATATCAATTTTATGTCAAAACGGTCAGTCAGCCGTCATGGTGTAACAATATTCGATTAATGGACCTCTTGAGTATTGATTCGGTGAACAGCCACGCCAGCACCAATAATGTTCAACATCCATTTATGTTCATAGAGATAGCAAAAACCACTGAAACCAGACGAGACAAAGGCATCATCCCATTAATAGGCTACCGGACGCGTTCTGCTGATAAAGTGAACACTTACCGGATTATAAGGCCAGAATCTTAAAAACTTTGCTGTCAGTCCTTTAAATCCACTATTGAAAGGATTACCATCTGGTCTGCTTTCAAAAGCAAAACAGATTATTAATTTTTATTCTCAGGGCGGGGCGAAATTCCCCACCGGCGGTATGTCCTTAGCAAAATCTAAAGATAAGCCCGCGAGCGCTCGATTCGTCGAGGTCAGCAGATCTGGTGAGATGCCAGAGCCGACGGTTATAGTCCGGATGAGAGAGAATGAAAACACACTCGTTTAAGTTGGAAAGGCGTACCCGCGTGAGTTGGGTTCGTACCTCCAACTTAGGCGGGTGCATTTCGTTTTGGATAAAACCATAATGAGCTAAAGTTGACTTGTAATGAGTAGGCTTTGTTGTGCTCGGTTGAGATCCCTCATACAGCCCTGATTCTGGTGATATTTTAGGAGTTTAACCATGAATCAGTCTTCACTACTTGCCGAATTTGGCGAACCAATCACTCGCGTTGAAAACGCACTGCAAGCTCTGCGCGAAGGTCGTGGCGTACTTCTACTTGACGATGAAGATCGTGAGAACGAAGGCGACATCATCTACTCAGTAGAACACCTGACGAATGCTCAAATGGCGCTTATGATCCGCGAATGCAGCGGCATTGTGTGTCTGTGTCTAACTGACGAACAAGCAAACCAACTTGAACTTCCGCCTATGGTTGTTGATAACAACAGCGCAAACCAAACTGCGTTTACAGTAACTATCGAAGCGAAAGTAGGTGTAACGACCGGTGTTTCTGCTGCTGACCGTGTAACAACGATCAAGACAGCGGCAAACCCAACGGCTAAGCCTACTGACCTTGCTCGCCCTGGCCACGTATTCCCGTTACGCGCGCGTAAAGGTGGCGTACTTGCTCGCCGTGGTCACACAGAAGGTACAGTAGATCTTATGCAAATGGCTGGTCTTCAATCTGCCGGTGTACTTTGTGAAGTAACCAATCCGGATGGTACGATGGCAAAAGCGCCAGAGATCGTTGCTTTCGGTAAAATGCACAACATGCCAGTACTGACCATTGAAGATATGGTTATGTACCGCACTGAGTTCGACCTTAAGCTTGCGTAACGTTTAGTGCTAAACGCTTAGCTCTTAAGCTAACGAAACTCAGAAATGAACATTGAAAGGTCTCACTCTTACTGCTTTTTCTAGTTAAAAGTATATAAAGGGTGAGGCCTTCTTCATTTCCTACACTGAAATCTAAGTTCCATCTCATCGCCCACGACTAACCTCTCAAAAAATCCTGCAAAATATGAGAAACATTCACTAGAATGGTGAAGTCATGCACCATCATTGATCATCCATAATTACAGGGAAATCATAAGCAACTGAAATATAACACTTATTTATTTTGGCACGGTGTCTGCACTACCACTAAGTAGGTATACAAATATTAGGAGTTGAATATGTTTGTAGTTATTTCAGTGGGTTTATCCCTATTAGTACTTGCGGCCCTGTTTCATTTCTCAAGGAAGAGACAAACAGCGCTATCACACAGGTTTGAAACCTTAGTTCTGCTTAGAGAATTATTGTTGTTATCACGCAAACATCGCGCGGCAACGCACTATGCTCTAGCTTATAAGTTGTCTAGCGACTCGATTCGCAAAGTGAACGAGATTTACGACAACATACTTGAAGTATCTGAACTGCTTCAGTCCCATGTGTCGTTTGATAGCCGCCCTATGTATCGCATCTATCACCTCAAGCTCATCGCCATGCACAGCGACTGGCAAAACCGTAGCTTGGTGCGTAACCAATCGATTCATGGCAAAACGATACGTCACAGCATGTTCTTAATGGATGAAGTGATGATCATCTGGCTTATTCAGTCTGAGCGAGAAGACATGAGCCGTGAGTATCACATGAATTGGCAACAGATCTTAGACTGCATGGAGATCCTGACCAAGTTACGCATGTGCATACCTGATATGGAGAAGCCTGAGGAGTACGCGAGATTCAAATTCTACGCCTCTCAGACACACAGAAAACTCAACCAGTTATCGATTATCTGCCCTCTTAGTAGTGGGTCACCGGTTTGTACGCGAGCGATGCATGCACTCTCAGAGATCGCATCAAGTAACGAAGCGACCCAACCGGCAGATAGCATGTACGAATTAACCAGTGATATCTCTAGCGTCGTGTCGCAAGTTTACGACCAAGTATTATCCGATATTACGAGAAGCTTGTATCAGCCTTTACCAGACGTAAACGAAAAGGTAATAAATACCCGATTATCCGTACATCATTACATGTAAAGACTTCGTGAGAGGAGAGCGTGCTGGAACTCTGAATTATTGAGTTCAAATCCGATATCACCATTGATATCGGATTTTTGTATTTATGAGCTTTTAAAATTCTATCGCTATGTATCATTGCCTATGAAGTTTCAAACATCGCCAGATTTGATATCGCTAGACCAAGCTTCTGCGGCAAAATCAATGAACTGACGAACAACCGGCAGCTGATAACTACGAGACAAATACACCGCCCACAGCACACTACTCGGTGAAACAAACTCATCCAATATTCGTATCAATTTGCCATTCGCAATCAGTGGGTTGGCTAAGTCACAAGGTAAACGAACTACCCCTTTCCCGTGCTGTGCGGCGCGAGTTAGCACTCCAACATCATTAGCCTTGATAGTGCCAGACACCTCAACTGAATAGTGTTGATTGTCCTTAACAAAATCCCACTTAGAAACATTCAAGTGACGAAAACAATTGTGTTGTCGAAGCGCCTCGACCGTTTCAGGTTCACCATGTTTGTCTAAGTAGGCTTGCGAGGCACACACCACTGAATCAATAACCATTAGCTTTCGTGCAATCAAACTATCATCAGGTTGATCGGTATAACGAAGTGCAATATCGATCCTCTCATCCACCAGCTGAGTAAAGCGGTCTGAGGCAAACAGTTCGACCGTGATATTAGGGTGGCGCTCGGTGAACTGTTCGACCACATCCAACAACATGTGCTGAGTTAAACCAATCGGAGCTGCAATTCGAATGGTTCCAGAAAGATCATCGGTTTGATTGAGTGAAGTAACTTCTAGCTCAGCGGTCTCATGGAGGATCTTCTCACAGCGCTGCAGAGCGATTTCCCCTGCCGCGGTTAAGCTCACCTTTCGAGTCGTCCTATGTAATAGCCTCTGCTTCAGCCACCCTTCTATCTCTTGAACATGACGTGAAACCTGCAACCGACTCATGTCCAAATGCTCAGCTGCTTGGGTGAAGCTGGCACAATTCGCAACTTCGACAAAGCTACGCATTGCCGTCAACCTATCCATCACACTTTCCCTTATCCACTGAATAAAACCTATTAGCTAGCTACATAGATACAATCTACATCATTTTATGATATTTATCGCAACCTAGTGAGCTATTAGACTGCAATGGCTGTCGAGAAACAGACTCAATAAATTAGATAATTGGAGAGACATTATGAAAATTGCAGTATTAGGTGCATCAGGTTGGATTGGTAGTCACATCGCTCAAGAAGCTCAAGATCGCGGACACGAAGTCGTTGCTGTTGTAAGAGATGCAAGCCGCGTAGAAATTAGCGATGTTGAAGTTCGTTCATTTGATTTACAAGATGAAGCGGCAAGTCTAGCGACCGCTTTCTCAAGCGTTGATGCGGTAATTGCTTCGATTGGTGGACGCGCTCTAGGCAACCACGACATCGTAAAAAACACAGCAGCTAAGTTGCTTGATACATTGCCAAGCATTGGCATCGAACGTCTACTTTGGGTGGGAGGTGCAGGCTCATTAGAAGTGGCGCCAAACGTACCGTTAGTTACCGTTCCTGACTTCCCTGCGGACTACAAAAACGAAGCGCTAGCACAAGGAGAAGCCCTTGAAGTGTTCAAACAATCTAATGACAAGGTTAACTGGACATTCGTGAGCCCTGCTGCGGAAATCTTCCCGGGCGATAAGCTATCAACCTACCGCACAGGTGGTGATCAACTGCTCACTGACGAAGATGGCAACAGCAAAATATCCGTCAGCGACTACGCTATCGCGATGATTGATGAACTAGAAGCTGGCAAGTTCCCACGCCAACGTATTGGTGTCGCTTACTAGTCAGCTCATATATAAAAACTAAAAAAGCCGCTTGTTCAAAACAATGCGGCTTTCTCATCTTTATATTGAGCATTCCTTTAATCCAATGGCAAATGACCCGTTTTCACTAGGATAACGGTCTCTTCTTCCACATAAGGGAAATGCTCGCTCATATGCGGGCTGCGCATCCATGTGTGTTTTGGATACTCACCATGTTCGTCTTTAAAGGTGCCAGAAAGTACAAATATCTCTTCACCGCCAAAGTGACGATGTGGCTGAAAACGTTCGCCAACTGGCCACTTCACTAACGCGACATGCTCGTGTTCGAACTCATGCAGCGGCATCACTTGTAAGCCACCAATACCAGGTAACCATTCCGTTTCTAGCGTATTGATGCGAACTTGAGTTAAGTCTCTCGCATCAAACTGGTTGAGCTTAACCAAGATCGTACAGCCATTTTTGCTGGATGGGGAATGCGCGCTGCCCGGCGGATTACGGATATAAGTGCCAGCAGGGAAATCTCCGGTTTCATCAGAGAACACACCCTCTAATACGAAGATCTCTTCACCTTGCGGATGTGGGTGCTCAGAAAACGAAGAGTCAGGATCGTACTTCACCACACTAGTCGTGTGGCCCGATTCTTTCTCTTCTCTTTCAAGTGGCTTACGCCATACCCCTTTTGCAGGGCTCGCGACCCAATCTAGTGGTTCGGTTTCTATAACCAGTCTCTTTGAAAAGTCCATGTTGAGCATAATGACGACCTTACTCTAAATATTGTTTTAATTATTATTGTTGTCTTTCTAGTTTCTATTCTACGCGAATACTCATCAAGGAGGCCATCTCGCTGCTATTTTGCCTACGCGACAGCCACCTAAAAAGAAGCCTAATTAATTACGACCAGCAATCACACCGCCATCAACATCCCAGATTGCACCCGTTACCCAATCTGCACTGTCTGACAGTAGGAAAGAGATGCTATTAGCGATGTCTTTCGGCAAACCTACTCGACCAATAGGATGGAACGCGTTGAAGCCTTCTAGCGCTTGATCCACTTCTTCAGGTTTGATGAAAGATTCGTAAATCGGCGTTTTAACAACAGCAGGAGAAACCGCATTCACGCGAATGTTGTAGTCCGCAAGCTCCATCGCCATGTGCTGTGTTAAAGCGTGCAAGCCAGCTTTTGCCATTGAATACGCAGAGGATGGTGTCGCTCTAATAGCTTGTTTGGCCCACATAGAGCCTACATTTACCACGTTTCCGCCACCGTTTTTGATCATCAACTTGCTGACAGCTTGAGTGATGAAGAAGGTTGCTTTATTGAGCTGCATGTATTGCTCGTAATCAGATTCTTGGTGTTCAATAAACGCTTTAGGGTTGAAGTAACCAGCCGCATTCACAAGGTAACCAATACCTTCTTCGAGCGACTCTAAATGCGTAATAAGACGAGACACACTTGCATCATCATAAAGGTTAGCTTGCCAGCCTGAAGCATGACCGAGCGATTGCAGCTCTGACACCGCTTTATCTAACTTAGTTGGGTTATTGCCGACCACCAACACATGGATGTTTTGAGCGACTAACTGCTTCGCTGTTTCAAAGCCCATGCCGCTTGTGCCACCAATTACGACTGCAATACCATTTTTAGTGAAGTTCATTTTGTTATCTCCTAAGTCATGTGAACGTGGTAATCTTAGGCTTTGAACTAACACTATGAATAGTAAGTACAAATCGGTTAGGTAGGTACTTATTGGTACATCTTTATGAAAAATCAGGAAAACTTTTTTTCAAGAAAATCAGCACCAGAGCGTTCCGCTCGTATGGTTGAAACCATCTACGGCTGTAAATGGTCACTAACGGTTTACCAATTACTGGCAAATGGCATCAATCGCCCTGGTGAAATGGTGCGTTCGGTCGAAGGGTTATCAACCAAGGTATTGAATGAATGTTTGAAGCGAAATGTGGAGTTCGGGATTTTAGATAAGCAGATGTTCAACGAACTGCCACCAAGAGTTGAATACCAAGTGACACCCTTTGGTGAAAAGTTCTTACTGATTCTAGATCAACTGGAAAGCCTACAAAACGAAATCGACGAAATGTAGCCCAAACCGGTCAAACGAATAGCAGAAACAGCAAACCCACTTAGCTCACCGGCATTTGTTCAAAGCGACTTTTCACAAAATCAATAAAGGTTCGAATCCGGCTTGGTTGATAGCGGTCTCGGTGGTAGATCGCTGAAAAGTCCACTTTAGGTACTACCCACTCATCAAACACCTGCTCTAGTTGTCCATCATTGAGTTCTTGTAAACAATAGATGGTGGGAACTCGAATAATCCCGTTACCCGACTTCGCACCTTGCACCAACACTCGCCCATTCTTACATTGCAGCCTACCCGTGACATGAACATCGACTGTTTTCTTGGTGTCATCCAAAGCTTGAAAGCTCCACTTACGCACAGACCCCGTTAAGCAGTCATGGTGAATGAGATCTTTAGGATGGTTTGGCTTTCCTTTGCGAGCAAAATATTCAGGGCTTGCGAGCGTTCCCATCTCGATGTCCAAAAGCTTTCTCGCGATAAAGCCCGCATCTTCAAGGCTTCCCATACGAAATGCGATATCGAACGCGTCTTCAATCAAGTCGACTCGGTTACTACTGAAATCAAGGCTGATGCTGATGTCTGGGTAGAGTTGCATGAACTCATTGACCAGATCCGCGATGATCACCTCGCCCAGATAACCGCCAACACAGTTTACTTTTATGTCGCCACGTACTTCTTCGACGTCATCCACAGCAGCAATCAAGGCTTGGTCTATATTATCTAAGGCTTGTTCACATCTCGCGTACAGATCTTGCCCTGCGTGAGTCAACCTTAAGGTTCGAGTGGTGCGGATAAACAGTGTCACACCCATCTGCTTTTCTAGGCTGCTCACTTGGCGTGATACGTGGGAACGAGACACATCCAACTCCTCCGCCGCTTTGGTGAAATTACCTAAACGAGCGATCAGCACGAAAGAACGAATATCAGACAGGTTAATTTGATTGAGCATGGCCGCCAGCTTACTAGTGAGGTTATGAGATAGACACTTTTATTGTTGCACCACAGCAACAGTGTTTCAAGTAAAGCGCTATATATCAACAATTCTATTTTCCTTAATATACCTCCATCGCAACGAAGCAAGGCAACAAGCACTTGATTCGAATGCACTTAAACAACCCGTCGTAGCCAACCGACGCAATAAAAGTACAGAGGAAATAAAATGAAAAAACTAATCGTAATTACAGGTGCAAGCTCTGGTATTGGTGAAGCAATCGCTCGTCGTCTAAGCGATGAAGGTCACCCTCTGCTACTTTTAGCTCGTCGTGTTGATCGCCTTGAAGCGCTGAATCTACCAAACTCACTGTCAGTAAAAGTAGACGTAACAGACAAAGCGTCTTTTGATGCAGCAATCGCACAAGGTGAAGAGAAGTTTGGCCCTGTAGATGCACTTATCAACAATGCTGGTGCAATGCTTCTTGGTCAAATTGATACTCAAGACGCACAAGAGTGGAAGACAATGTTCGACGTGAACGTAATTGGTCTTCTAAACGGCATGCAATCTGTACTTGCTCCGATGATGGAACGCAACACGGGTACTATCATCAACATCAGCTCTATCGCGGGTAAGAAAACATTCCCAAGCCACGCAGCTTACTGTGGTACTAAATTCGCGGTACACGCTATTTCTGAGAACGTTCGTGAAGAAGTGGCGGCTTCAAATGTTCGTGTTACCACTATCGCACCGGGTGCTGTAGAAACTGAGCTTCTGTCTCACACAACATCTCAAGAGATCAAAGACGGTTACGATTCTTGGAAAGAAGACATGGGTGGCGTATTGGCAGCTGACGATATCGCTCGCGCTGTATCATTCGCTTACCAACAACCACAGAATGTATGTATCCGTGAGATTGCTCTAGCACCAACTAAGCAACAGCCATAGGCCTTTGCCATCGCTAATAAATAAGCGATGAACTAAAAAAGCGCCACGACTTAACAAGTCGT